>NZ_JBFAPG010000147.1:0-12296 GCF_040675595.1 Micromonospora sp. NPDC049580 | reverse complement strand
CCAGATCTGGACCACCACGTAGCTGAGGGTCAGCTCCTCGATCCGACCCCACTCCCCCTCGACGACCACCACGTCGTCGAGGCGGACCGCGTCGCTGAAGGCGAGCTGCAGCCCGGCGAAGACGTTGCCGAGCAGACTCTGGGCGGCCAACGCGGCCACCACACCGACCACACCGGCGGAGGTCAGCACGCCGGCGCCGATACCGCGCACGCTCGGGAACGTCATCAGCATCACGCCGACGGTCAGGATGACGATCACCGCGACGGTCAGCCGCCGCAGCATCACCACCTGGGTACGCACCCGTCGGGCGTGCCGGTTGTTCGGCACGTCGACGCGGAACCGGGCGAGCGCGGTGTCCTCCACGACGATCAGCAGCGCCGCCACCAGCCAGGCCGCGCTGGCGATCACGCAGAGCACCAGCAGGTGCAGCAGCAGCCGCCGCCAGCTCTCACCGACGGCGTACCCGGTGCTCAAGCGGATGGCGAACTGCACCGCGAGCACCGTGACGGCGACCTGGAACGGGCGGTGCGCGTGGTCGGTCAACTCGGTCATCAACAGCGAGCGGCGACCGAACCGTCGGGTGAGCCGGTGGATGACCCCGACCAGGAAAAGGGCGACCGCCGCCGCGGCGAGCGCGGCGACGGCCGTTTCGAGATAGCTCTGCACGAGTGGGGCGCTTCCCTTCGACCGGGGGCGGTAGTTCGGGCAAAAGCCCAATAGTGCCCGACGTCCCCGGTATCGACCAGCTCAGACCTTGCGGTACCGGGACTGGAGGAAGCAGTAGACGCCGAAGCAGGCGATGCCCAGGGCGACCAGGGTCAGCAGGAAGGTGCCGTACGACTGCTCGCCAAGGGTGTGCAGCGCGGCGTCCAGACCGCGGGCCTTCTCCGGGTCGTAGTTCACCGCCGCCACGATGACCAGCAGGCCGGCGATGCCGTACGCGACGCCCTTCGCGACGTACCCGGCGATGCCCAGCCGGCGGGCCAGCTTGCGGGTCTTCGGGCTCATCTCGCCGGTCTTCAGGTGCTTCTCGAACTTCTTGAGGATCCCGTAGATCACCAGACCGACGCCGATGGCGGCGAGCACCAGCCCGGCGAGGCCGACCAGCCAGCGGCCCCCGGTGGAGGTCATCAGCTTGCCGGTCAGCGCCTCCTGCTGGTCGGCGCTGTTCGAGCCGGCGTCGGAGAAGACCTTGAACGCGGTCCAGGCGAAGTAGAGGTAGACGATGGTCCGGCCGGCCGAGGCGAGCCGTTCGGTGACCCGCTCCCTGCCCCGCTCGGCGCGGTGCCCGACCGCCGCCTCCAACCCCTGCCAGATCGCCATGGCGAGCAGGCCGACCGCGGTGGCGATGACCAGGAACTTGCCCAGCGGTTGCGCGGCGAGCGTCCGCAGCGCGCCGGACTGGTCGCCGTCGTCGGACGACGAGCCGAACGCGATCTGCAGGGCCAGCCAGGCGAAGAGCAGGTGGACGATGCCGTAGCCGATGAAGCCGGCCCGGGCGAGGAGTTCCAGCCACCGGCTGTCCGCCGTTCGGGAGGCGGTGGCTTCGGCGCTACGGGTGAGTGACATGCGGCCACAATCTCCGATTTCGAAGATCCCCAAACGTCGGCCACCGCCGCCCGCCAGGTCAGTTGCCCGGGTTGCGGGAAACGCGGATCTTGACCTGCTGGTCGGTGACGCTGTCGAGGGTGACCGCGAAGCCGCCGGCCTCGGTGGCCTGCTGGCCGGTGGTGAGGGTGAGCTGCTCGCCGGCGACCTCGACGGTCACCTGGTCGCCCTCGGCCCCGACCAGCTTGGCCTCGACGCCCAGGATCGTGGCGCTCGCGTCGACACCCCGCTCGAAGGTGACCGTGCAGGCGTCCAGCCCGCAGTCGGTGGAGGCGCCCTGGGAGCTGCAACCGGCGAGCACGGCGAGGCCGAGCGCCAGGCCGGCGAAGAGGCCGGCGGCGCGGCGGACGGGGGGCAGGGGGATGGTGGCGGGTCGGTTCGTCACCTCGCCAAGGGTACGAGACGTCCGCGACGCCCAGGCGAGGGCGAGCGCGCAACGCATCCCGGCTAGGGTCCGGGCATGGCCTTCGACATCGCCCGTATCCGGGCCGCCTATCCCGCCCTGACCGAGGGCTTCGTCCACTTCGACGGCGCCGGGGGCACCCAGACCGCGGCCGGTGTGATCGACGCGGTCACCGACGTCATGCGCACGGCCGTCGGCAACCGCAGCGCCGCGTTCGAGCCGGGCCGCCGCTCGCTGGAGCTGGTGGCGGCGGCCCGCTCGGCGGTCGCCGACCTGCTCGGCGCCGAGCCGGACGGGGTGGTGCTGGGCCCGAGCGCCACCGCGCTGACGTACACCCTGGCCCGTACGCTCGGCGCTGGTTGGCGGCCGGGCGACGAGGTGGTGGTGTCCCGGCTCGACCACGACGCCAACGTGCGCCCGTGGGTGCAGGCCGCCGAGGCCGCCGGCGCGACGGTGCGCTGGGCCGAGTTCGACAGGCACACCGGCGAGCTGCCCACCGGCCAGTACGCCGACCTGGTCGGCGAGCGGACCCGGCTGGTCGCGGTGACCGCCGGCAGCAACGCCATCGGCACCGTGCCGGACGTGCCGGCGATCGCCAAGATCGCGCACTCCGTCGGGGCGCTGGTCTGCGTCGACGGGGTGCACTCGGTGCCGCACGGGCCGACCGACCTGGCCTCGCTCGGCGCGGACGTGCTGGTCACCAGCGCCTACAAGTGGTCCGGGCCGCACCTGGCCGCGATGGTCGCCGACCCGGCCCGGTGGGCGGCGCTACGCCCGGCGAAGCTGGTGCCGTCCGCGGACGCGGCGCCGGACCGTTTCGAGTACGGCACCCCGAGCTTCGCGCTGCTGGCCGGCGTGACCGCCGCGGTGAACCACCTCGCCGGGCTGGACCCGGACGCGGTCGGTGACCGCCGGGCGCGGCTGCGGGCCGGACTGGCCGCCGCGCAGGCGCACGAGGAGGCGCTGCTGGACCGGCTGCTCGCCGGACTCGCCGCGCGGCCCGCGATCACCGTCTACGGCTCGCCGGCGCGGCGCTGCCCGACGGTCTCGTTCCGGGTCGCCGGGATGTCGCCGGCGGCGACCCAGCAGGCGCTTGGCGACGCCGGGTTCTGCCTGTCGTCCGGCGACTACTACGCCTACGAGTACTTCCAGACGATGGGGTTGCGCGACAGCGGCGGCGCGGTGCGGGCCAGCATCTACCACTACAACACGGCGGACGAGGTGGACCGGTTGCTGGCCGAACTCGACGCGGCGGCCGACCGGACGGGGACAATGGCCCGGTGAGCACCCTCGTCGAGGACAACCCCGCCAAGAACCGCTTCGAGATCCTGGTCGACGACGCGCTGGCCGGCTTCACCGCGTACCTGCCCCGTGGGGAGGTGCTGGTCTTCACCCACACCGAGGTGGACAGCGGCTTCCAGGGCAAGGGCGTCGGCAGCGCGTTGATCCGGGGCGCCCTGGATCAGGTGCGCGCCCGCGGCGGCCGGGTGGTGCCGCAGTGCCCGTTCGTCGCCGCGTTCATCGACAAGCACCCCGAGTACGCCGACCTGGTCGCCGAGCAGCCGTAACCGAACGGGTCGGCGTCAGCGGGCCCGGCCGGTCAGCACCTCGGCGGCGGCCTGCCCGCTGGCCCGGGTGGCGCCGTGGGTGGCCAGGTGGGCCGACCCGGTGACCAGCTCGGGCACGCCCAGCTCGACCACCACCGCGTCGGGCCGGGCGCTGAGCGCACGCCGCACCGCCGCGCGCATCCACTCGTGCCGGTGCAGGTCACGGACCACCAGGACGAGGGGACGGTCGCCGGCCCCGGCGCCCGGGTCGGCGGGCACGTCGGGCTCGGCGTGGCGCACCGTCGTCGTGCCGGGCAGCAGCTCGCCCAGCGGCTCCCCGATGCCCCACGGGGTCTCCGCGCCGATGGCGATGTTGCGCGGCGGCTCGAACTCGACCACGTACGCGGCGCGGGTCAGCGGCAGCGCGCTCGGCGCGTCCGGGCCGGTGGTGACCCGCACGGCACGACGGGCGGCGACCAGCCCGACGTCGGAGGCCCCGTGGACGGCGCCCGAGCGGGCGGCGCGGGCGGCCACCGTCCAGGCGGCGAGCTGCCCGACCCGTTTGGCGGCCTCGGCGAGGCGTTCCTCGGGCAGCTCACCGGAGACGACGGCGGCCACGATGGCGTCGCGCAGCTCCCGGGCCGCCCCCTCGTCGGCCCGCTCACCACCGACGCAGATCGCGTCGGCCCCGGCGGCCAGCGCCCGCACCGCCGCGCCGGCGAAGCCGTACCGGTCGGCGACCGCGCGCATCTCGACCGCGTCGGTCACCACCACGCCGGAGAAACCCATCTCGTCGCGGAGCAGCCCGCCCAGGATGCGCTGGCTCAACGTGGCCGGCAGCCGCTCGTCGAGCGCGGGCACCAGCAGGTGGCCGGTCATCACCGCCTGCACGCCGGCCGCCACGGCGGCACGGAACGGCGCCAACTCGCAGGCGTCCAGACGGGCCCGGTCGGCGGTGATCCGGGGCAGGTCGTGGTGGGAGTCGACGCGGGTGTCACCGTGCCCGGGGAAGTGCTTGGCACAGGCGGCCACGCCGCCGCGCTGCAACCCGCGGACCCAGGCGGCGGTGTGCCGCGCGACGAGCGCCGGGTCGGCCCCGAACGACCGGACGCCGATCACCGGGTTGGCCGGGTTGGAGTTGACGTCGGCGTCCGGCGCGTAGTCGAGGGTCACCCCGGCCGCCGCCAGCTCGACGCCGAGGTCGAGGGCGACCGCCTCGGTCAGCGCCGGGTCGTCGACCGCGCCGAGGGCGAAGTTCCCCGGCCGGGTGCTGCCCCGGGCGGACTCGATCCGGGTGACGTCGCCGGCCTCCTCGTCGATCGCCACGATGACGTCCGGCCGCTCGGCGCGCAGCGTGGCGGTCAGCGCCGCCACCTGGGCGGTGTCGACGACGTTGCGGGCGAAGAGCACCACCGAGCCGAGCCCTTCGCCGAGCCAGCGGCACACCCACTGTGGCGGCGTGGTGCCGACGAACCCGGGTTGCAGGACGGCGGCGGCCAGCGCCGGAAGGTGCCCGGCGGGCGCGGTCACGCCGTGGCCCCGAAACGCTCGGCGTCGGTCGCGGGCGTCGGCGCGTTGCCGCCGACCCGCTGGTTGCGCTCGCTCATGCGGCCCCCGTACCCCATCTCTCGCGCGCCCTCGGCGCACCGCCACCGGCAGGCGGTGCTGCCATGGTCACACCGAGCGATTCAATAGTCAATAAACCTTACAGTTGCCCGGCGGCACCGTTCCCGGGAGAGTGCGGGGATGGACCCCGCCCTGCTGGCCGACGCCACGAGCCCGGCCGACATCCCCGGCGTACGCCTGCTCGGCCTGGTGGTCGGCGCCCTGCTGCTGCTCGCGGCGATCCGGGCGATGTTCGGCCGACGGTGAGCGATCAGGCCCCGGCCTACCGGTGTGGCCGACCGCGACCGGGGTACGGCTTCCCCATCAGCTGGTCCGCGCGCCGAAGGGGAAGCGATGAAGATCGGTTACTTTCTGTCCAGTGAGGAGTTCACGCCGGCCGAGCTGGTGGAGCAGGCCCGCGGCGCCGAACGGGCCGGCTTCGAGGCGCTGTGGATCTCCGACCACTATCACCCCTGGGTGGACGCGCAGGGCCAGAGCCCGTTCGTCTGGTCGATGATCGGTGCGCTCAGCCAGGTCTGCTCGCTGCCGGTGACCACGGCGGTGACCTGCCCGACCGTGCGGATCCACCCGGCCGTGATCGCCCAGGCGGCGGCGACCAGCGCGGTGCTGCACGGCGGGCGGTTCGTGCTCGGCGTCGGCACCGGCGAGGCGCTCAACGAGCACATCTTCGGCGACGCCTGGCCGCCGGCCGACGTCCGGCTGGAGATGCTGGAGGAGGCCGTCGAGGTGCTGCGAGAGCTGTGGGACGGCGGCTTCGTCAACCACCGCGGCAAGCACTACACGGTGGAGAACGCCCGGATCTACACGCTGCCCGACACGCCGCCGTCGATCTACGTCTCCGGCTTCGGCCCGAAGGCCATCGACCTGGCCGCCCGCATCGGCGACGGCTACGTGAGCACGATGCCCGACGGTGAGATGGTCCGGCGCTTCAGGGAGAACGGCGGCGGCGACAAGCCGTGCCAGGCCGGCTTCAAGGCGGCGTACGCGG
This sequence comes from Micromonospora sp. NPDC049580, assembly GCF_040675595.1. Classification (NCBI taxonomy): domain Bacteria; kingdom Bacillati; phylum Actinomycetota; class Actinomycetes; order Micromonosporales; family Micromonosporaceae; genus Micromonospora; species Micromonospora sp. NPDC049580. The sequence goes on along the minus strand of NZ_JBFAPG010000147.1, from coordinate 6,124 downwards.
CCAGCGAGTCCGAGGGCGCGCGGATCGCGTACGAGCGCTGGCCCAATGCCGGGGTGCCGGGCGAGCTGTCCCAGGTGCTGCCCTCGCCGCGCCACTTCGAGCAGGCCGCCGAGCTGGTCACGCCGGAGATGGTGCGCGACGCGTTCGTCTGCGGCAACAGCGCCGACGCGCACCTGGAGATGATCGACAAGTACGCCAAGGCCGGCTTCGACGAGGTGTACGTGGCCAACACCGGCCCGCACTACCAGGGCCTGTTCGACCTCTACCAGCGCGAGGTGCTCCCCCGCCTGCGCTGAGCCACCGACCCGCCGAGCCCATGATCGCCGAACGCGTTTCGGCGGTCGTGGGCTCGGGTACCTCCGGCCCTCGATGAAACTGTCCACGCATTCGATGACGTTGCGCCGCGCGGCGCGGAGCCTCTTCGGCTGGAAAGCGCTGCGGCCCAACCAGCTCGCCGCCATGCGCGCGGTGATGAAGCGACGTGACGCCCTGGTGGTGTTGCCCACCGGCGCCGGCAAGTCGGCCATCTACCAGATCCCGGCCAGCCTGATCCCCGGCCCGACCGTGGTGATCTCCCCGCTGCTGGCGCTGCAGCAGGACCAGATTGCGGCGCTCAACGAGCGGCAGCGTCCGGAGCTGCGGGCGGTGCGGATCAGCTCGAACGAGTCGGCCGCGCAGCAGGCCGAGGCGATCGCCGAGATCCAGTCGGGCCGGGCGGAGTTCCTGTTCATCACGCCGGAGCAGTTGAGCAACCCGGACCGGATGGCCGAGGTCGCCGCGCTGAAGCCGGCGCTGGTGGCGATCGACGAGGCGCACTGCATCTCCGCCTGGGGGCACGACTTCCGGCCCGACTACCTGGCGCTGGGCCACCTCATCGAGGGCATCGGCCGGCCGCCGGTGGTCGCGCTGACCGCCACCGCCTCCCCGCCGGTACGCGACGACATCATCGCCCGCCTGCGGCTGCGCGAGCCCGAGGTGGTGGTGTCCGGGCTGGACCGGTCCAACCTGTTCCTGGAGGTGGCGCACTGCCCCACCGAGGACTACCGGTGGCGGCGGCTGATCGCGCTGCTGCGCGACGACGAGCGACCGGGGATCATCTACGTGCCGACCCGCAGGTCGGCCGAGGAGCTGGCCGCCCGGCTGACCGACGCGGGCTTCCCGGCGCAGTTCTACCACGGTGGGATGCCGGCCGGGGCGCGCAACGAGCTGCACGAGGCGTTCCTCGCCGACCAGGTGCCGATCATGGTGGCCACCTCGGCGTTCGGAATGGGCATCGACAAGCCCAACATCGCCTGGGTGGTGCACATGGCGCTACCCGACTCGCCGGACAGCTACTTCCAGGAGATCGGCCGCGCCGGACGTGACGGACAGCCGGCCCGGGTGCTGCTGCTCTGGCAGGCCGAGGACGTGGGCCTGCAACGGTTCTTCAGCGGCGGCCTGCCGGACCCCGACGAGTTGCGCGACCTGGCCGCGCTGCTGCGCCGCAAGCCGGCCACCAAGACCGAGCTGCGCGAGGCCACCGGCCTCGGCCCGCGCAAGCTGGGCCAGTACCTCTCGCTGCTGGAGCAGGCCGGCGCCGCCGAGCCGCGCGCCCGGCAGCGCATCGCCGCGCCCCGCTACTCGCCCACCCCGACCGACGCGGCGGCCGCGGCGCTGGCCGAGGCGGAACGCCAGCAGACGGTGACCCGCTCCCGCACCGACATGATGCGGGCCTTCGCCGAGACCACCGCCTGTCGCGGGCAGACCCTGCTGGCCTACTTCGGCGAGCAGATGACCGAGGTCTGCGCGCACTGCGACAACTGCCACCGGGGCACCAGCGTGGCCGACCAGGGCGCGGTCGGGCCGTTTCCGGTGCACAGCCAGGTGCGCCACGCGGAGTGGGGGCACGGCCTGGTGCTCTCCTACGAGGACGACAAGATGACGGTTCTCTTCGATGAGGTCGGGTACAAGACCCTGTCGGTGCGCGTGGTGTCCGAGCAGGGTCTGCTGACCCTGGACTAGCCTGACCCGGGCACCGGTGCGGGGCCCGTGGATTGACACACTGAGCAGGGCGGAAGGGGCGTTGCCGTGATCGAGCAGCCGGCGTACACCGGTTTCGGTTTCTCCGACGGGGAGTGGGGGCTGCTGGTCGGCCTCCCGCAGTCGGTGCTGACCGCGGCGAGCGCCGCCGAGTCCGACGGCACCCGCCGGACCATGGCGGAGAACGCGGCCGGGCTGGAGACCATCGCCGCGGGCCGGGAGTCGGCCAGCCCGCTGGTCGCCGCCGTGGCCGGCGAGATCGTCGCGCGGGTCGGCGACCCGGACAGCGGCGAGGAGCTGCCGGTCATCGCGCCCGCCGACCCGGGCGCGATGATCGACGACGTGTTGGTGCGGGCCGGCGAGGCGTCCGCGTTGCTGGCCGCCCGGGTCGACGAGGGCGAGGCCGGCGCGTACAAGCACTGGCTGGTGAAGATCGCCGAGCAGGTGGTCGGCGCCGCGTCCAGCGGCGGGCTGCTCGGCCTCGGCGGCGAGTCGGTCAGCGACTCCGAGCGGCGGTTCCGCGACCGGCTCGCGCACGTGCTCAACGACTGACCGACGACGCTTCCGACAGCGGCGTACCGTTCGGTTCGGTCGGCTCGGCGGCCAGCGCCGCCGGGTCGGCCGGCCGGACGCCGCGCAGCGTGACCAGCGCGGTCGCCGCGCCCAGGACCATCGCCACCATGGCGGCGATCGCGGCGAGGTGCAGCCCGTCGGTGAAGGCGAACCGGGCTGCGTGCAGCACCGCGTCACCCACCTCCGCCGGCAGTCCCCGGGTCACGGCGAGGGCACCGCCCAGCGTCTCCCCGGCCGCGTCGCGGGCGTCCGCCGGCAGCCCGGCCGGCAGCTCGTCGAGGACCTCGCGGCGGTAGATCGCGGCGCCCACGCTGCCCAGGATGGCCATCCCCAGCGCGCCGCCCAGCTCGCTGCTGGACTCGGTCAGCGCGGAGGCGACACCGGCCTGCTCCGGCGGCGCCGCACCGAGGACCAGCTCGGTGACCAGCGACATCACCATCACCAGGCCGCCCGCGTACACGCTGGCGCCGACCAGCAGCAGCCAGAGCGGCGTCTCGGGCGTGACCCGAGTCAGCACCGCGAACCCGAGCACGGCGATCGCGAAGCCGGCGCCGATCAGGTACGCCCGCTCGACACGCTGGGCGAGCGCGGCGGCGGCCGGGGCCACGCCGCCCACCGCCAGCGACGGCACCAGGCTCCACAGTGCCGCCCGCAGCGGGCTCAGGCCGAGCACCAGTTGCAGGTGCTGAGTGGTGAAGATGGCGAACCCGACAAGGGCGAACATCGCCAGCAGGTTCACCGCGAGCGACCCGGCGAAGCCGTGGCGACGAAACAGCGCCAGGTCGACCATCGGGTACGCCCGGGTCCGCTGCCGGTGCAGGAAGAGCGCCCCGACGAGCAGACCGGCGACGACGGCCAGCACCCGGACCGCGCTGACGCCGTCGCGTGCCATCTCCTTGATGCCGTAGATCACCGGCAACAGCGCGCCGAGCGACAGCGCCGCGCTGACCAGGTCGAACCGCCCGCGCACCGGGTTGCGGAACTCGGGCACCAGGACCGGGGCGAGCAGGAGCAGCAACAGCATCGCCGGAATGTTGATCAGGAAGATGGAGCCCCACCAGAAGTGCTCCAGCAGGACGCCGCTGAGCACCGGTCCGATGGCGATGCCGCCGGTGAGCGTGGCGGTCCAGATGCCGATCGCGGTGCCCCGCTGCTTGGCGTCGTGGAACATGTTGCGCACCAGGGCGAGCGTGGACGGCATCAGGGTGGCCCCGCCGACGCCGAGCACGGCGCGCGCGGCGATCAGCGTCGCGGCGCTGTCCGCGTACGCGGCCAGCAGGGACGCGGTGCCGAACGCGGTGGCGCCCAGCAGCAGGAGCCGACGCCGGCCGATCCGGTCGCCGAGGGCGCCCATGGTGATCAGCAGCCCGGCGAGCACGAAGCCGTAGATGTCGAAGATCCAGAGCTGCTGGGTGGCGGTGGGCCGCAGCTCCTCGCTGATGAACGGGACGGCGAAGTAGAGCACCGACACGTCCATCGAGACCAGGAGCAGCGGCAGCATCAGCACCGCGAATCCGATCCATTCCCGCCGGCCCGCGCGGGGTGCCGGTGCGGTCGTCGCTGTCATGCGAGAACTCCTTCTGCGTATGGCGTACGCTGTTATGCGTAGACCATACGCAGAACTAGGATGGCGGGGCAAGGAGGAAACGTGGCGGAGACGAAAGACGACAGCGGCCCGGCGCTCCCGCCGGCCATCGAGAGCGCCTGGGGCCTGCGGGGGCGGCCACCGCGGGGTCCCCGACCCGGCCTCAGCGTGCCCGCCATCGTCGACGCCGCCGTCCGGGTCGCCGACGCCGATGGGCTGCCGGCCGTCTCGATGAGCCGGGTGGCCAAGGAGTTGGGCGCGGCCACCATGGCCCTCTACCGGCACGTCGGCTCCAAGGACGAGCTGCTGACGCTCATGGTGGACGCCGGGTACGGCCCGTCGCCCGGCCCGGCCTCGCCGGACGACGACTGGCGCGCCCGCCTGACCCGCTGGGCCTGGGCCGAACACGACGTGCTGCGACAGCGCCCCTGGCTGCTGCACGTGCCGATCACCGGCCCGCCGATCACCCCTCAGCAGCTCGACTGGATGGAGGACGGGCTGCGCTGCCTCGACGGCACCACCCTGCCCGAGGGCGAGAAGATGTCGATCCTCCTGCTGATCACCGGGTACGTCCGCAACGAGGCCGCGCTCACCAACCAGATCGCCGAGGGCAGCCGGGCGGCCGGCGTCGAGCCGGGCGAGATGATGCCGGCGTACCGCCGGATGGTGGGGCGTCTCATCGACCCGGCCCGCTTCCCCGCGCTGCTGCGGGTGCTGAACGCCGGCGTCCTCGATCAGGACGACGACCCGGACGACGAGTTCACGTTCGGCCTGGACCGGATCCTCGACGGCATCGAGGCGCTGATCGCCCGCCGAGCGGCCTGAGGCGACGCCGATGCTTCCCAGAGAGACCGTCGACACCACCGTCCTGCCACCCGGTGAACGGTTCGGCATGTGGCTGGACCTCGTGGCGCGCACCTCCGCGCCGTTGCGGATCCAGTCCGCGCACACGGCCGACTTCGCCGCCCGGGCCGATTTCGTCGACCTCGGCGCGATCCAACTGGTCGAGTACCAGTACCCGTCACTGGACGCCACCCGCACCCGCAAGCTGGTCCGCCGCTCGGACCCGGAGCTCTACGTGCTCGCCCTCACCACCGGTGGCGTCGGCACGTCCAGTCAGGACGGTCGCCGCAGCGAGATCCTGGCCGGCGAGTTCACCTTCTACGACGCCTCCCGCGAACACGACGTCTGCCACCACTCGACCGAGCCGCAACGGACCCAGGCCACCTCGATCATCACGCTGATCCCGCACGCCGCGCTGCCGCTGCCACCCCAGCGGATGGCCGCGCTCTACGGCGGCCGGATGTCCGGCAGCGAGGGGCTCGGTGCGCTGCTGGCGCAGTTCCTGCTCCAGGTGACCGGGCACCCCGAGCAGTACCACGCCGCCGACGCCGGCCGGCTCGGCGCGGTGGGGCTGGACCTGGCCACCACCATGCTCGGCCGGCACCTGGTCGCCGAGGACGCGGTGCCGACCGAGGTCCGCCGCCGGGCGCTGGTCGCCCAGGTGCAGGCGTACGTCCACCGCCACCTCGGCGACGCGACGCTCAGCCCACAGGTCGTCGCGGACGCCCACCACATCTCGCTGCGCACACTGCACCGCCTCTTCGAGGCCGAGAACTCCACTGTGGCGTCGTACATCCGGGACCTTCGGCTGGACCGGTGCCGGCGTGACCTGACCGACCCGACGCTGCGGACCCAGCCCGTGCAGGTCATCGCCGCGCGCTGGGGGTTCGGGGACAAGGCCCACTTCAGTCGCGTGTTCCGGGCGGCGTACGGGGTGAGCCCGCAGGCGTGTCGCGACGGCGACGCACTTGCGGCGCGGCCCGTCAACCGCCTGGCGTCCAGAGTCAACTCGTCCGGGGCAGACTGACGACCGACGTGGCCGAGGCGGCGCCCGCGCACCGGGCTCGACAGCGGCCACGAACGGGGGCCGTGGCGAGGCGCCCG
>NZ_JBFAPG010000146.1:0-12314 GCF_040675595.1 Micromonospora sp. NPDC049580 | reverse complement strand
CGCGCGTCGATCATGAATTTATTGCCGTGACACGCCGACGCGAGTGGCAATAACTTCATGATCAACGGGGGTGGCCCCCGGGGGGCGGGCGGGAGGCCGGGGGTCAGGGGACCGTCAGGGTGAACTCGGCGGTGTGGACCTGGTTGGCTACCTGGAAGTCGAGGTAGAGGCGGTAACGGCCCGGGCCCGGGGTGGTCAGCCAGAACTTCACCTGGCCGTCGGCCAGCTCCGGTTCGGGGTGCACGTGCAGGTAGCCCAGGTCGCCCTCGCGCAGCGCCACCAGGTGGCCGTACGCCCCGAGGTAGCGCTCCAGCACCGCGTCACCGTCCGCGCCGTCGATCCGGAAGGTCAGCGGCACCGTGACACCGGCCTGCGGGCTGCCCTGGTAGGCGACGCTGAACCCGTCCACCGTCGTCGAGGTCGCCGGGACGGGCAGCAAACGCGGCTCGTACGTGCCCGGCACGACCAGGTCCACCCCGAGGGTCAGCGCGCTCTGGCCGCCGTTGTCGGCGACCACCGTGAAGTCGGCGTACGCCCGCCAGACGCCGGGCTGCGCGAGGGTCACCGGCACCGTCCAGGTGCCGTCCGCCGCCATGGTCGGGTGCAGATGCTGGTAGCCCGTCAGGTCCCGACGGACCACGATGAGGTGCATCGGCTTGTCGTGCACGACGGCGAACCGGGTGACCGGGCGGCGTTGCACGTCGCGTACCTGAAAACGGAACTGCCCGGGGCGGCCGGCCGGAAACTCGGTGGCCAGGGGGACGAGCGTGTATCCGGCCGAGCTGACCGACAGACCGCCGGGCTCGGCGGCAGCGCCCTGGTCGGCGCCCGTCACGGACCCGTGGTCGTGGGCCCCGGTGCCCGGCGGGTGGGTGTGGTCGGCGGTCAGTGCCGCAGCGCTGCTGCCGCCGGTGGTGGTGCCGTTCATGCGACCGAGGCCGAACCCGAGCAGCACGGCGAGCACCAGCCCGCCGACCACCAGGGCCAGCCGGACCGTGCTCCGGTCCGGCGCGGTGGCGGCCTGCTCAGGCACCGCCAGCGTCCAGCACGTAGCCGGCCTCGTCGACGGCCGCCCGCACCGACTCGTCGGGCAGCGGGCTGTCGCTGGTCACCGTCGCGGTGCCGGAGGCCAGGTCGACCTGGACCTGCCGCACACCGGGCAGCGCCGACAGCTCGTCGGTGACCGCACGCACGCAGTGCGCGCAGGTCATGCCGGTGACGGCGTACGCGCGGGTGACGGGCTGCTGATCGGTCATGCGGCCACCGTACCGCCGCGCCCGGCCAGCCCTGACCGACGCCGGGGCGGCGTGGCGACCGTCGCAATCCGCGCGGCCCGGGAACTTTCCGCCCCGCAGCCGCCCACCGACCTCCGCGATCGCGAACGGCGGCTCAGCCGGCCACGGCGAGAGCGAGCGGGAGCACGTCGGGAGCACCGGCCCGCCGCAGCGCGCGGGTCACCATCGTCATCGTCCAACCCGAGTCGACCAGGTCGTCGACGAGCAGCACCGGCCCCTCCAGCGCGGCCAGCGCGTCGGCCAGGTCGGCCGGCACGGTGAAGGCGTCGTGCAGCGCGCGTACCCGCTGGGCGCTGTTGCCGCGCGGCCCGCCGGGGCCGTCCGGGCCGGTCGGGGTGACCGCGCCGAGCAGCGGCAGCCGGCCCACTGCGGCGATCCGCTCGGCCAGCGAGCCGACCAGCCGGGGCCGCCGGCGGGAGCCCACCGCGACCACGCCGACCGGGCGGCGGGGCCACGGATCGTCGCCGTGCGCCCACGCCTTCAGCACCTCGACCACCGCGCCGGCGACGTCGTCGGGCACCGGCACGTCGGGCGCCTCCGGGCCCACCAGCTCCCGCAGCCGGCCACCCCAGCCCAGGTCGGAGAGGCGCCCGACCGCACGGCCGGGCAGCGCCTGCTCCGCGGGGGCGATCCGGCCCTTCAGGGGTACGCCCACCGCGTCCAGCCCGGTCGGCCAGAGCTTCTTCGGGGCGATCTCCACGCCGGGGCGACCGAGGAAGGTCTGCGCGGCGGCGAGCGCTGCCGTCGACACGTCGGCGGCGAAGAGCGGGTCGGCGCACCTGTCGCACCGGCCGCAGTCGGTCGCGGCGGTGTCGTCGAGGCGTTCGCGTAGATACCGCATCCGGCAGTCGGACGTCGACGCGTACTCCCGCATGGCCTGTTGCTCGACGGTGCGCGCCTCGGTGACGCGGCGCAACCGGGCCTCGTCGTAGACCCAGGGCTCGCCGGTGGCGAGCCAGCCACCGCGCACCCGGCGGACCGCGCCGTCCACGTCGAGCACCTTGAGCATCAGCTCCAGGCGGGCCCGGCGCAGGTCGACGAGGGGTTCGAGGGCCTGGGTGGAGAGCGGACGGTCGGAGTGCAGGGCGGCCAGCACGGCGCGGACCTGCTGCTCCGGCGGGAACGCCAGCGAGGCGAAGTAGCGCCAGATCGCGGCGTCCTCGACACCGGGCAGCAGCAGCACCTCGGCGTGCTCGACGGCGCGGCCGGCCCGGCCGACCTGCTGGTAGTACGCGATCGGCGAGGGTGGTGCGCCGAGGTGGACGACGAAGCCCAGGTCGGGCTTGTCGAAGCCCATGCCGAGCGCGCTGGTCGCGACCAGCGCCTTGATCTTGTTGTCGAGCAGGTCCTGCTCGGCGGCCCGCCGGTCGGCGTCGTCGGTCTGCCCCGAGTACGAGGCGACCGGATAGCCCCGCGAGCGCAGGAACTCGGCCGTCTCCCCCGCTGCCGCGACGGTCAGCGTGTAGACGATGCCGGACCCGGGCAGCTCATCCAGGTGGTCGGCGAGCCAGGCCAGCCGGTGCGCCGGGCTGGGCAGGTCGAGGACGCCGAGGCGCAGCGACTCGCGGTCCAGCGTGCCGCGCAGGACGAGCGCGTCGCCCAACTGCTCGGCCACGTCCTGGGTGACCCGGGCGTTGGCGGTGGCGGTGGTGGCCAGCACGGGCGTGCGCCCGGGCAGGTTGGCGAGGAACGTACGCAGCCGCCGGTAGTCCGGTCGGAAGTCGTGCCCCCAGTCGGAGACGCAGTGCGCCTCGTCGACCACCAGCAGCCCGGTGGTCGCGGCCAGCTTCGGCAGCACGCCGTCGCGGAAGTCCGGGTTGTTGAGCCGCTCCGGGCTGATCAGCAGCACGTCCACCGCGCCGGCCTGGATCTCGGCGGTGATCTCGTCCCACTCGTCGAGGTTCGCCGAGTTGATCGTGCGAGCCCGGATGCCGGCCCGCGCGGCGGCCTCCACCTGGTTGCGCATGAGCGCCAGCAGCGGCGACACGATGACGGTGGGGCCGGCCTGGTCGGCCTGCCCGCTGTCGCGCAGCAGGGCGGTGGCCACGAAGTAGACGGCTGATTTGCCCCAACCGGTGCGCTGCACGCAGAGCACCCGTCGCCGGTCGACGACCAACGCCTCGATGGCCCGCCACTGATCCTCGCGCAGTCGGGCGTGCTCACCGGCCAGCCGGCGCAGCACCGCCTCGGCCCGCTCCCGTACCGCCGCCCGTTCGTCGCCCATCCGGCATTTCTACCAGCTGGGGCGGACATCCCCTCCGGCCTGTTGCGGCGGAGAGCTGGTCTGCTGGGGCGGAGAGCTGGTCTGCTGGGGCGGAGAGCTGGTCTGCTGCGGGTGGGCGGCGGTCTGCTGCGGGAGCACGGTCGTCGGGCCCGGCGTCGGGGCAAGGAAGACGAGGTGGTCGCGGAGGGAGTCGGTGAGCAGCAGCGGGAGCAGACAGCGAGCGGCCAGGTCCTCCATCGAACCGAACGGGCCACGCAGCCAGCGGTCCACCACCACCTGCCGGGCCTGCTCGGCGGTGATCCCGGGCAGCTCGGCGATCGTCGTCTCGGGGACCGCGTTGACGTCCACCAGGCCCCCGTCGTCGAAGGTACGGGGCAGGTCGGGCCGGCCGATGCGCAACTCATGCCGCGCCGCCGGGTAGTGGTACAGCAGGTAGCGGGCCTGCTCACGGCGGACCCGGCGCTCGTCGGCGACCGCCCCGGCCGGCGCCGCGCCTCGGCCGGTGATCGCTGACCAGATCGCACCGTTGAGCAGGAGCGTGTGCAGGACGCCGAGCAGCCAGGTGAGCAGCCAGGTGATGATCGCGACGACGTCGACGGCAGTCACGTCGTCCGAGTCACCGGAGCCGACCATGCCGATGAACGCGACCATCACCGACAGGTAGCCGAGGGAGGCGAGCCCGTGTCGCCAGCTCCGTCGCCACACCGCGTAGACCAGCACCACCAGCCACGTGAGCAGGCCGAAGGAGAGCACCCCGATCAGCGCGGCGACGATCGCGGTGCTGATGCTGACCCACCGCCGCGCCCGCCGGGGTGGGGTGCCACGCACCGGGTACTCGTCCCGCGGCATCGGCGGGAACGCGGTGGGCGGCGGAACGGCGGCCGGCGGCGGGAACGCGGCCGGCGGCGGAACGGGCGGCGGAACGGCGGAGACCGGGTCGGCTGGGTGGCCTGACTCGGCTGCCCGCTCCTGGGCCGGCACCACCGCGACGGATCCCGCGGTCGCGGGCAGGGGTGACTCCGGCTCGTTCGCCGGCTTTTCCACCACCAGTGTCGGGTCGGCGCGCAGTATCCGCCCGTGCAACACGCGGAGCGCCTCACCCGGCTCGATGCCGTACTCCTCGCGGAGCAGGTCCGCGAATTCCCGGTACGCGGCGAGTGCCTCCGCCTGCCGCCCACTGCGGTAGAGCGCCAGCATGAGCTGGTGCCGTAGCCGTTCCCGAACCGGGAACTCGGCCACCAGCTCCACCAGCTCCCCGGCCATCTCGCGGTGCCGCCCGAGGTCCACCATCAGCTCGGCCCGGGTCTCCAGCGCCACGGCCCGCAGCTCCACCAACCGCTGCCGGGCCGCCTCGAAGACCGGCCCGGTGAAGCCGGCGAACGGTTCCCCCTGCCACAGGGCCAGGGCTGCGGCCAGCTCGGTCACCGCGTCGGTGGCACGGCCCTCCGCGCGGCGTTGTCGGGCGCGGTGCACCAACCGCTCGAAGCGGACCGCGTCCACCGCCTCGGGGCTGACCCGGAGCAGGTAGCCGGCGTCGGTGAGGCTGAGCACCTGTCCCGGCGTACGCGGCGACCGGTCCGGTTCCAGCACCCGGCGCAGACCGGCCACGTACTTCTGCACCACGTTCGGGCCGTTGGCGGGCGGGTCCTCCGGCCAGACCGCCTCGACGATCTGCCCGGTGGAGACCGAGCGGCCGGCGGAGAGCAGCAGTACGGCGAGCACCGCGCGCTGCTTGCCGGGACCGAGGTCGATCTCCCGGTCGGCGTACCAGGCCCGCTGAGGCCCGAGGATCTCGAAACGCAGCTGTCCTGACATGCGAGTTTCCGCTCCTGACACCCCCGCGAGCGCCGGACGGCAGTGCCCGGCAGCCGGACGGCAGCATATCGGCAGCCGAACCGCCGTGCCGGCCGGCAGCATCGTCGTCGGCAGAAGCCAGGCAGCGAGAAAGAGAAGTGCGATGACACAGGCAACGGGCACCGCCGGCACCATCCGACGGACGGTCGGTACGGCCGCCGCCGTGCTGGCCGCGACCACCCTGCTCGCGGGTTGCGGGTCGAAGAGCGAACCGGCCGCGGCGCCACAGAGCAGCCCGTCCGCCAGCCCGAGCGTCAGTCCGAAGGAGGCGCTCCTCGACGCCGTCCCGGACGGCACCGAGGGGGCGTTCCGGTTGAGCGGCAAGGACGCGTCGAGCACCGTCGACGGCCGGGTCGACCCGGCGGCGAAGGGACTCGAACTCAACATGGTCATGCCGCCGGACTCCGACGGCATCGCGTTGAAGATGTCGTTCCTGGTGATCGAGGAGCAGTACTGGGTGAAGGTGAAGCTCAGCGGCCGTCCCGGCCTGCCGAAGTTCCCCGACAAGTGGATGAAGCTGGACCGCGCGAAGCTGACCGACGCCGAGAGCGTCCCGTCCTACGACGGTGTGGACCAGGGCAACGCCGGTCCGCTGATCCAGGCGGCCACCTCGGTCGAGGAGAAGAGCCCCGGTCAGTACGTCGGGTTCATCGACGTGAGCGAGCCGGAGGCGTCGAAGGCGCTGGAGGAGGGCGAGGCGGCGGCCCTCGGGGAGGCCGCCAAGAAGGTGCCGTTCACCGCGGTGGTCGGCGCGGACAAGCACCTGGCCTCGCTGACGTTGAAGATGCCGGCCGCCGGCAAGGCGAAGGCGTACGACTACGTCGTCAAGTACGCCGACTACGGCAGCGCGCCGAAGATCAGCGTGCCGACCGGCGCCGCCGCCACGAAGGCGCCGGCGATGGCGTACGAGTTGTTGAACGGCTGATCGGCTGACCCACGACGCAGAGGGCGGCGGCCACACGGGGGGCCGCCGCCCTGTCGTCGTCCGCGGACAGTGGCGTGCTGAGTGCGCTGCGGGTCGGCGTGGCGTGCTCAGCGGCCGAGGACCGAGCCGCCGTGCCCCTCGGCCATCCACAGAACCCCGTCGATCATGAAGTTATCGCCATCCGCGACGGCGTGTCGTGGCAATAACTTCATGATCGACAGAGGGGTCAGCGTGGGGGGCGGAGGGATCTGGTCAGGTGGGCCAGGCGGGGGGCGAGGCTTGTGATGCCTCCGGGGAAGAAGTAGACGGCCAGGATGAAGACCGTGCCCAGGACGAACAGGGGCTGGCTCAGCGGGTGACTGAGGACGGCCGGCAGGTTGTCGACCGCGTCGCTCGTGCCGAACGCGGTGAGCCGGTGGTCCAGGTACATGTAGAGGACCCCACCGAGCACCGGCCCCCACCGGGTGCCCGGCCCGCCGAGCACCACCATGACCAGCAGCGACAGGGTCAGCTCGGACGAGGTGATGTGCGGCGACGCGCCGCCGACGATCAGGACGTAGACCACCCCGCCCGTCGACGCCAGCCCGCCGGCCAGGGTGAACGCCACCAGCTTGTAGCGGTACGGGTCCAGCCCGAGCACGCCGATCCGCCGCTCGTCGTCGCGCAGCCCGGCGAGCACCCGACCGGTCGGCGACCCGCTCACCCGGTGCACCACGAACACCACAAGCGTCAGGTACGCGAGCGCCAACCAGTACAGGTTGACCGTGTTGGTCACCCCGACCAGCCCGGCGGGCAGCCCGGACACGTCCAGCGGCAGACCCTCCTCGCCGCCGGTGAGCCCGCCGAAGTCCCGGGCCACCAGGATCGCGCCGACCTGGGCGAAGGCGAGGGTGACCATGGCGAAGGCGATGCCCACGGTCCGCAGCGCCACCGCGCCGAGCAGCGCCGCGAGGATGGTTCCCCCGGTGATGGTCAGCAGCGCCGCCTGCCACAGCGGCAGGCCGGCCCGGGTGACCAGGATGTCGGTGCCGTAGACACCGGCGGCGAAGTACAGCGCGTGCCCGAAGGAGAGCATCCCGGTCCGGCCGAAGAGCAGGTCGTACCCGGCCGCCAGCCCGCCGAAGATCAGGCAGATGGCGAGCAGTTGCAGGGTGCCGGGTGAGTTGACCGGCCCCTCGAAGATCCCCGGCAGGGAGATCGTCGAGTACGGCAGGATCGCCAGCACGGCCAGCGCGACAAGCGGCAGGAACGGGCGGACCCGGTGCCACCGCCCCCGCTGCGGGGTCAACTCGTCGGGCACCTGCGCGGGAGGCGCGTCGATCACCGTCATGCCGTTGCCACCTTTCCGGCGATGCCCTGCGGGCGCAGCAGCAGCACCACGGCCAGCAGGCCGACCACGCAGATGTCGCCCAGCCCGGACGTGCCGTAGTAGTTGACGAACTGCTGCACCAGCCCGACCACGACCGCCGCGTACGCGGAGCCGACCACCGAGCCCATCCCGCCGATCACCACCACGATGAACGCGAAGATCAGCAGCGAGCCGCCCTGCCCGGGCGAGACGGTGCCGAAGTAGACCCCGCCGAGCGCACCGGCGAGCGCGGCGGCCGCCCCACCGATCGCGAAGACCAGGGTGAACGCCTTGCGGACGTCGATGCCCAACGCGGTCACCATCTCCCGGTTCTCCACCCCGGCCCGGATCACCAGGCCGTAGCGGGTCCACCGCAGGAACGCCAGGATCGCGCCGAGCACCAGCACCGCCGCGACGATCAGCAGCAGGCCACCGTTGGGCACCTGCGCGCCGAGGATCCCGGTCACCTGCCGGGTCCAGTCCGGCCGGGGAAACGGCCGGGCGTCCGCACCCCAGGTGGCCTGGAGCAACGCCACCCCGGCCAGCGACAGCCCGACGGTGACCAGCACCTGCTCGATGGTGCGGGAGTACAGCGGGCGGATCAGCACCAGCTCGACCAGGATCGCCACCAGCGTGCCGGCGGCCACCCCGAAGGCGACCGCGAACACGAAGCCGAACCCGTCGCCGCCGGCACCGGGCAGATTGCCCGCCGCCCACCAGGTGCCGTACGCGCCGACGCCGAGGAACAGTCCGTGCGCGAAGTTGAGCACGTCGGCCAGGCCGAAGACGAGGGACAGGCCGGACGCGACGAGGAAGTACAGCGCCGCCAGGCCCAGCCCGGTCAGCGTCAAGAGGATCACGGTGCCCATCAGTGGTTCACCTCCGCCGAGCCCACACCCAGCAGCGACTTGGTCAGCGCCGTCTCCAACAGCAGCTCCCGGGCGTCGCCGGTCCAGGCCACCTTGCCGGCGGCCAGCACCACCGCGTCGCGGGCCAGCCGGCGTACCACCGCCAGGTTCTGCTCGACGAGCAGCACCGGCACCGACTCCGCGACCCGTTCCAACACCTCGGCCACCTCGGTCACCACCTTCGGCGCCAACCCCTTGGTCGGCTCGTCGACCAGCAGCAGCCGGTTGTCGTTGAGCAGCACCCGCCCGATCGCGAGCATCTGCTGCTGCCCGCCCGAGAGCGAACCGGCCCGTTGGCGTCCGCGCCGGTCCAGCTCCGGAAAGAGCGCGAAGACCTTGTCGTACGCCGGGGTGGTGCCGCGCCGCTCGGCGAGCCGCAGGTTCTCCGCGACGGTGAGGCCGGCGAAGACGCAGCGGTCCTCGGGCACGTAACCGAGACCGCCGCGGACCAGCCGGTGCGTGGGGCGGGCCAGCAAACTCTGCGCACCCATCCGGATGGTGCCGCGGACCTCGCCGGCGGGCGGGGTGAGGCCGACGATTGCGCGCAGCGTGGTGGTCTTGCCGACCCCGTTGCGGCCGAGCAGGACGGTCACCCCGGTCGGGGCGACAGTGAAGGACACCCCCTGGAGGATGTGCAGCCCGGAGATCCGGACCGACAGGTCCTCCACGCTGAGGATCGGTTCCATCAGAGCGACTCCCCCAGGTAGGCCTCTTGCACGGTGGGGTTCGCCATCACCGTCTCCGGGGTGTCGCAGGCGAGCAGCGCGCCGTGGTGCATGACGGCGATCCGGTCGGCCAGTTCGAGGATCACGTCCATGTGGTGTTCGACCATCAGCACCGCCCGACCGCTGTCCCCGGTCAACGACTTGATGACGGCGACCAGCTCGGGCACGTCCTCGGCGCTGACGCCGGCCATCGGCTCGTCGAGCAGCATCACCCGCGGCTCACCGGCCAGCAGCAGAGCGATCTCCAACTTGCGCTTCTCGCCGTGTGCCAGGGTGCCGGCCATCGCCGTACCCCGGTGGGCGAGGCCGACCCGGTCGAGCGCCGCGTCGGCGGCGGCGGCGACCTCCCGGTCGGCCGCCGCCCGCCGCCACAGCGCCATCGAGCCCCCGCGGTGCGCCTGCACGGCGAGCCGGACGTTCTCCCGCACGCTGAGCGAGCCGAAGACCGACGACGCCTGGAAGGTACGGCCCAGACCGAGGCGGGCCCGCCGGTGCGGCGCAAGCCCACCGATGTCCTGCCCGTCCAGGGTGATCCGACCCTCCGTGGCCCGGCGCAGGCCGGTGATCAGGTTGAACAGTGAGGTCTTGCCGGCGCCGTTCGGCCCGATCACGCCCAGGAACTCCCCGGGCGCCAGGTCGAGGTAGACGCTGTCGACGATGGCGACCTCACCGATCCGCCAGGTCAGACCGCGGGTGGCGAGCATGAATCAGCCCTTCATCGCCACGGCCGGCGGCGCGGTCTCGTCACCGGTGAGGCTCTTCTGCGCGGTCGCCGTGAAGGCGGTGCCGCTGCCGGTCAGCTTGGCCTGGAACATCGGCTGGAGCAGCGCGTGGTCGGCGGCCCGGATGGTCATCTTGCCCTTGACCCCGTCGAAGCTCCAGCCCTCCAGCGCGGTGACCATCTTGTCGACGTCGTCGCCGCCCTCCTGCACCGCGCGGACCACCATCTGGGCGGCGGCGAAACCGTCCGGGTGGAACAGGTCGATGGTGTTCACCTTGGCCTTGAGCGCCTTGCTGGCCTCGGTGTCGGACGCACCGTCGAAGTAGTGCGACAGGAAGGAGATCTTCGCGCCGGCCGCCCCGAACGTCGGCCAGGAGGCCCGGATGTCCAGGCCGGTGACGACCGTGGTGGAGGAAAGCACACCCTGCTGGTCGAGCGTCTGCCACATGGCCGGGGCGGTCGTGCCGGCCCAGGCCACGAAGAGCAGGTCCGGCTTGGCGGCCTTGATCTGGCTGGCGAACGGCGTGAACTCGGTGGCACTGGCCGGCGCCCGGACGCTGCTCACGGTGGCGCCGGCGCTACCGATGACCGCCTTGACGGCCGCCTCGTTGGCGTCGCCGAACGCGCCGTCCTGGGCGAAGACCACGACCTTCTTGCCGGCCGGGTCGCCGATGAACGACTTGGCGGTCACCACGTCCTGGTAGGACTGCCGGCCGGAGCGGAACGTGTACTTGTTCGCCCCGGTCACCGCGTCGGTCGCGGCCGGGCCGGAGATGAAGAGAACCTTGTTCTGCGCCGCGATCGGCGCGACCTGGAGCGCCACACCGGACGCGGTCGAGCCGGCAATGATCTTCGTACCCTTGCCGATCAGGTCCTTCGCGGCGGAGACCGCCTTGGCCGGGTCGCCGGCGTCGTCGACCTCGGTCAGCTCGATCTTCCGGTCACCCACCTTGCCGGTGCCCTTGGTGGCGAAGTCCAACCCCGCCTTGAACCCCTCGACGTACTGCTTTCCATAGCTGGCCAGGGCTCCCGACTGGGAGTACACCAGGCCGACCTTGACCGGGGCGGCGCTGTCGCCGCCGCCGGTGGCGGTGTCCTGCGGGCTACCACAGGCCGTTGCGGCGAGCGCCGCAGCCATCATCGTGGCGGCGGAGAGGAACGCCCGCCGCGTGTGCCGGACCGTCATCGCGACTCCAGGTGAGGACAGGATGCTGTGTTGTCGGCTCACGCTAGAAGTGACGTCACCCACGAGCTATGTGGCGGAAACACACAAGTAACAGGAAGGGGGTGGCCGGGGGTTACAGCGGACCGCACTACCATCCTCGACCCGGACCCCCCGATGGCCCGAAGCGCCACGGATGGATCGACAGGTGTGTCGCCCCGAGCCATCCGGGCTCAGCCGCACGGCCCGTCGTGGTCCGCCGGGCGCGGGCACCGCCGACGACCGGCCAGCAGGTGGTCACAGAAAACCCGATGTCGTACGCACTGAGCGTCCTCCTCCGACACCGTCGTCTCCGCCCGGTCCACGTCGGCGAGGAAACCCAGCGCTCGCGTGATCGCCCGAGCGAACCGCAGCGCCCCCGGCAGATCAGCGGCCACGACCGGCAGATGCACCACGAAGCGCTCCCTCGCACTACTCACGACCACCACCCTCGACTCGTCGACCTGGAGGGCGGCCCGGTGTGCGGGTAGGGGACGCCCACCGGACCGCCCGGCCCCACGCCCGCAGCCTTCGACGGCGGCGGTACGAACGCGGAGCCAACCAGTGGCCCAAACTCCGAGGTTTGCCGAACCAACCGGAGCCGGACATCCAGCAACCTACCCCAAATACTTGTGTAGGTCGACGGTTCGCGGCGGCGACATTGCAGCTTGTTGCAGATATTGGTGTAGGCCGGCATGATCGAGGAGCCGAACCAACCGGAGTCCTCACCATGCCCACAGCAGAAGCGCCCTATCGGCGCATCGCCAACGAGATCGCCGCGAAGATCAAGAGCGGCGAGCTGAAGCCGGGCGACAAGCTGCCCTCCACTCGGGAACTCGCCGAGAGCTACGCCGTCCACATGAACACCGCGTCGCGGGCGCTCTCACTGCTGCACGACCGTGAGCTGATTACCGGCCAGCCGGGGCGTGGCACCTACGTCGCCGAGCATCCCGGACGCTGACGCCCCGCCACCGTCCCCGCGCCCCCCGCGCCTCCTCGTCGTCGGCGCTCGCCACTTCCACAGTCGCCGACCGCCGTCAAAGGCGGGTCGAGCACGAGAAGATCCGCACAACTTCCCCGTTGTTGCTGCGTCCGCCAGCCCTGATGCAGCAA
>NZ_JBFAPG010000145.1:0-12317 GCF_040675595.1 Micromonospora sp. NPDC049580 | reverse complement strand
TGGTGACACTCTGCTGTGGAGTCCACTACGCTCGGAAGGTGGTTCGCCGGTTCGGGCTGAGCTGGCGAAACGTTCCACGCCGGGCAGTGGCGTGACGCGAGCGCGGGCGAGGGCCTGCGGCAGCGGGTCGGCCACGTTCAGCCACCACGGGTCGGTGCGCGCGTTCACGAACAGGTCCGGCACCGCCGCCTTCACCGCCGCGATCTTCTCCGCGACGCACTCGGGATCGGCAAGCGTGCCGTCGGAGCGCCCGTCCTCCAGGTTGATCCCCACCACACCGAGGCCGGCCAACTCCGCCACGTACCCGGCGACCTGGGCCGGGTCGTCGCTGAACCCGGCCTCCACGTCGACGCTGAGCAGCACCGGCAACCGGGCCAGCCGGCGAGCCAGGGCCAGGGTCTCCTCGGCGGTGGCCGCCACGCCGTCGGGAAGGCCCGCGGTCGCGGCGACCCCGAGGCTGGTGGTGCCGACCGCCGGATGGCCACGCGCGGCGAGCGCCGCCGCCGAGGCGTGGTCCCAGGCGTTGGGCAACAGCAGGGGACGGCCGGTGTGGTGCAGGGCATGGAACGCGGCACGGCGCTCGATCATCGGACGCTCACCTCCACGGTGGTCGGGACGCGCAGGGTCGGGTGCGGCTCGTGGCGCAGCGGAGTCGGGGTGCGCCGACAGCGTTCCCGCAGCACGTCGAGCACCCCGCCGGCCAGCGCGAGGGCATGCCGGTCACCGGGGCAGCCGCGCTCCCCCGCGCCGAAGGTGAGCAGACCGGCGCCCGGCCGGCCGGGTCGGAACGTCTCCGGCTCGGCGAACGCCCGCGGGTCACGGTTGGCCGCGTCGAAGCGCAGCAGCACCGCGCTGCCGGCCGGCAGGTCGCGTCCGCCCAGTCGTACCGCGTCGACGGTGACCCGTCGGGTGGCCCGGACCGGGGGGTCGAGGCGCAGCACCTCGGTCAGCAGGTCGGCGGTCCCCGCCGTGATCGGGACGGCCGGGCTCAGCAGGTGGTGGGCGGCGGCGCCGATCAGGCCGGCGGTCGCGTCGCACGCCTGGACCAGCAGACCGATGAGGTTCGCCCGTACCTCCAGCGGGGCCGGCGGGCAGAGCGCCAGCAGCGCCGCCACCGCTCGGTCGGCCCGCTCGGCCAGCGCCGGATCAACCCCCGGGTGGTACGCCGCGGCGACGACCGCGACCGCCGTCCCGGCGGCTGCCGGATCGACGAGACCGAGCTGGTCGGCCAGCACCCGCAGTGGCACCGGCCGGGCCAGTTCACGCATCACGTCAAGGTGGTCACCCGCCCGGTCGAGGAGGGCGACGGTCAGCCGGGCCGCCTCGTGCCGCAGCTCGTCCGGGTTCAGCTCGGCCAGCGCGGTCACCCCGATCGCGCGGCGCTCGGCGTGCCGCTGAGGCGGGCTGAACCTGCTCACCGAGGCGCGCAGCCAGGCGAGCGTGCCGGGCGGACCGCTGTCGACGGCTGGCACCCGGAACGCCGGGTCGGTCAGCGCCGCCCAAACGTCGGCGTGCCGGGTCACCCACCACCCCTTGCCCGGCTCGAAGGCGGGCGGGCCGCACGCCGGCGTTCCCGCAACGGGCGCGATGTCAGGCCAGATGTCGATCACCGCCCGACCGTAGAGCCCGAACCGTTCGCTCCCCACCGAACCGTCCCGCACCGCATCACACCGAACAGAATCGTGCGTGATCCGGGATGTGGTGCCGTGCCGGAGCGCGGCGGCCGGCGGGTCAGGCTCGGCCGCTGGACGGCGCCGGGGGCGTGCCGGGAACGAGGGTGCTGACGGGCACGCCCAGGCTCTCGGCCAGGGCTGCGCGGCCGATCGGGGTGAGGCGTACCGCCCGGCCGGCGCCCTGGGTGATCCAGCCCAGATCGGAGAACTGGCGGCAAAGTGCCGCGCCGAGCGCTCCGGCGAGGTGCGGCCGACGCTCCGTCCAGTCCAGGCAGTCGCGGACCACCGGTCGGCGAGTGGCGCGCAGCACGTCCACCGGTACGCCCAACTCGCTCACCCAGGCCCACCCGTCACGCGTCAGCGCCAACCCACTGGACCGGTCCAGCCGGCCGGCGGCCAGCAGTGCGTCGTACATCAGCACGCCCAGCCGCCCGGCGAGGTGGTCGTAGCAGGTCCGGGCGTACGCCAGGGCGGCGGTGGCACGCGCCGCGCGCAGGGACGTGGTCGGCGCGGGCGGGGTCGACGCGTGCCCGGCAAGGTCCTCGATCAGCTGGGCCACCGACGGCCCGGCCAGGCGCAGGTAGCGGTGCCGGCCCTGCCGTTCCTCGACGAGCAGCCCACCCCGGACCAGGCGGGTGAGGTGGTCGCTGGCTGTCGACGGGGCGACGCCGGCACGTCGGGCCAGCTCGCCGGCCGTCCAGGCCCGCCCGTCGAGCAGCGCCACGCAGATGCCCGCTCGGGTGCCGTCGGCCAACAGGGCGGCCAGCTCGGCCATTCCCCGGCCGTCGGTGCCAGTACTCATCGACCCAGTCTAGGGAGACGCCACCGCAGACTCTTTACAACGTTGTATCCAACGTTGTAAGAACGGAGGGCACACCGCCCACTCCCCCGAGGCAGGTCCACATGCGACATCTCCGCCGCGGCGGCGCGCTCGCCGCCGTGCTCGGTCTGCTCCTGGCCGTGTCCCCGTCCACGTCGGCCGCCGGATCCGACGGCCCGTCCCGCTACCGCAATCCGATCTCCGCCGACGTCGGCGACACCTTCGCCGACCCCGTGATCGTCCGCGGCGACGACGGCTTCTGGTACGCCTACGGCACCACCGACCCGCTGCGCGAGGGCGAGGGCGTCTTCCACCGGGTGCCCACCGCCCGCTCGGCCGACCTGGTCGACTGGACGTACGTCGGTGACGCGTTCGGCCCCGACCAGCGCCCGCCCTACGCGGCGCCCGGCGCGGCGTACTGGGCGCCGGACGTCCGCCGCCTCGGCGACCGCTGGGTCATGTACGTGACGGTCACCGACACCACCGTCTCCACCGAGGGCAGCGACTACGCGATCGGGGCGGCCACCGCCCCCACCCCCGCCGGGCCGTGGACGTTCGCCGACCAGCCCGTCGTCGCCCCGCGTCCCGGCGGCGGTGGCGGCTGGCTGTGGACCATCGACCCGAGCCAGTTCACCGACGTCGACGGCCGCAGCTACCTCTACTACGGCAGCTACTACGGCGGCATCTCGGTCACCGAACTCAGCCCGGACGGCCTGCGCGCGGTCGGCGCACCGACGCTGGTGGCGATCGACAACAAGTTCGAGGGCAGCTACGTGCTGCGCCACGACGGCTGGTACTACCTGTTCGCCTCCACCGCGAACTGCTGCGCCGGCCCGGCCACCGGCTACTCCGTCCAGGTCGGACGCGCACGCAGCCCGCGCGGCCCGTTCACCGACCGCGACGGCGTCGCCCTGACCGCGTCCCGGGCCGGTGGCACGCCGGTGCTCACCCAGAATGGCAACCGCTGGATCGGCACCGGGCACAACGGGTTCCTCACCGACCTGTCCGGCCAGGACTGGATCGTCTACCACGCCATCGACCGGGCCGACCCGTACCTCGACGAGCCCTTCGGCATCAACGAGCGACCCATGCTGCTCGACCGGCTGGACTGGATCGACGGCTGGCCGACGGTCAACGCCGGCGCGGGCCCGTCCGAGGGCACCCGACCCGCACCGGTCACCACCGGCCGCTTCGACGAACGCTTCGACACCGCGAGCCTCGCCGGCTGGCAGCGCGCCGGCCAGTGGCGGGTCACCGACGGCCGGCTCAGCGGCAGCGGCGCGCTCACCAGCCGTACCACAGTCGGCGGGGACGTGCGCGCGGAGGCCGACCTGCGCCTCACCGGCGCGACCAGCGCCGGGGTCACCCTCGGCGATCGGGTCGAGGTCCGGGTGGACGCCGCCGCCGGCCGGCTGGTCGCCCGCGACGGCCGCCGCCAGGCCAGCGCGCCGCTGCCCGCCGGGCTCGACCTGGGCGGTCGACACAACCTGGCCATCGAGGTACGCGGACAGCAGCTCGTCGCCGAGCTGAGCCCCGCCCGCCTCGGTGACCAGCTCGCCGTGGTGTCCCTGCGGCTGGACCGCCCGATCGCCGGCCGACCCGGGCTGACGGCCACCGGCGGCACGGCCGAGTTCGACAACGTCAGCGTGGCGCGGCTGTACCAGCCGGCCAGGCGGGCCGTGCCCGAGCCCCGGGTCGGTGCGCCGCTGCCGGCGTACTCCGACGAGTTCGGCGGCGGGCTCGACGGCGACTGGCAGTGGGTACGCGCGGACCCGGCGGCCACCGTCGCCGACGGGGCGCTGCGCTGGCCCGTGCAGGCCGCCGACCTGACCGGCACCGGCAACACGGCCGGCGTGCTGCTGCGCGACGCTCCGCAGGGTGACTACGTCGCCGAGACGAAGGTGACGCTGGACCTGGGCGAGGAGACGGTCCGCAACTACCAGCAGGCCGGGCTGGTCGCCTACGTCGACGACGACCGGTTCGCCCGGCTGACCCAGGTGGCGATCTGGAACACCCGGCAGGTCGAGTACGGCTACGAGCTGCCCTTCGCCGGCCAGCCGGTGTACGGCGGCAGCATCGTCGGCACACCGGCCACCACCACCTGGCTACGCCTCGCACACCACGTCGACCGGGCCACCGGGGAGCACGAGTTCCGGGCCGGCTCCAGCTCAGACGGGCGTACCTGGACGTGGGGCGCGGTGTGGACGTTCCCGGCCGACACCACCCCCCGGATCGGGCTGGTCGCGCACGGCGGCGCCGAGCCGGCCGTCACCGCCGAATTCGACTACCTGCGCTTCTACCGCTGACGCGACGGCCTGGTCGGCCGCACGCGGGAGCGCCGCGGCAATCGGTGGCAGTTCAGCAGTGCGACCCTCGGCGTGTCGGACTGCTCAGCTGCCACCGATCGCGCAAGGAGCCCTTCAACAGCGCCGGCGACGTCATCGGAGCGGGGTCACCGTCCGGTCCGTACCGTCGTAGCTGCGGGCGGCGACGAACGCGCCCGTCGGGCGCTGCCCACCGGTCACGGCGCGGGCCATCCGCAGGTCCGCGTCGCGGAACCGCAGCGCCAGGCTGAGGTGCGGCACCCACGCTCCCGGGGCGTGCCAGGGGCGGTGCCCGTCGGCCTGGTCGAGGACGTCCCAGACGGCGGCGTGCAGCGCGGTCAACGCCGGCGTGGGCCGTACGAGCCAGACCAGCGGGGCGCTGCCGTCGAGGACGACGACCCGGTCGAGCGTCACCGGCACCGGCAGCGCGGCGTCGAACAACTCGGCCAGGCGGTGCTCGACACCGGGCGGGAACTCGTCCACGGCCGCCATGGTCAGATGCGGCCGGTTCGTCGGATGGATGTTGCGGGCCAGGCTGGGCAACCCGGCGGCCGCCAACCGCACCCAGACCGTCCGGATCGCGGCGTCCAACCCGGGCGAGCAGACCAATTCCACCGTACGCACGCAGACACGCTAGCCCGAACGCGTCACCGGCCCCGGCCGTACAGGTGACTGGCCCCGCCGGCGGCCGTCGGGTTGACCGCGCCCGTGAGCCGCGCTCGGATCGTCAGGTCGAACGCGGCGACGGCGGTGATGGTCGCCGCGCCCAGCAGACCCACCGCCAGTGGCGGGAGTTGTGCCGCCACCGGGCTCAGGATCAGGCAGCCCACCACGGCCGTGAGGCAGTACTTGGTCAGCTGGCCAAACACCCATGCCTCGAAGATCAGCCGCCCGACGAGGAAGAGCACCGGACCGACCAGGATCGCGACCACGTCACCGGCCGACATCTTCCCGCCGGGCGCCTTCAGCATCAACTCCCCGCCGATGCCGGTGAGCAGGATGCCCGCCACCATCAGCAGGTGGGTGTAGCCGGCCCGCAGGTTGACCCGGTACGGGTCGGCGGATTCGTTGATCTTCACGGCGAGGTTGCTCGTCGGTCGATAGAAGTAGGTCCACCAGAGGAAGACGACCGTCCAGAAGGTGACCAGGAAGGCAGCGGTGTCCTCCAGGTCCCGCGACGACTCCCGGTAGAAGTTGCCGGTGGCCAGGATCGCCTCGCCGAGAGCCAGGATGATGAACTGGCGGTACCGCTCGGCCAGATGTTCGCCCGAGAGGCGCCACTCCGCAGCCGTGGCCCGGCCGAGCCGCGGGAGACGCCACCGCAACGCCGGCGCCGAGTAGTCGATCGCCAGCGCGCATGCCCACCACAGCATGCGCGTGTCGCCGCTGGCAGCGGCCCCGGCGAACCAGATCGTCCCGGAGATCAGATACCAGATCACTCCCCGGACCGGCCGGCGCCAGGCAGAGGTGCCGTGCAGGTAGAAGGCCATGACCAGGGTACGGCCCAGGTGGATCCCGAGGTACGCGCCCGCGAAGACGAAGCCCTGTTTACCGAACGCATCCGGGACGTTGATGGACATCAACAGGCTGCCGAGCATCACGCAGATGATCAGGACCTGCACGGTGGGGCGTTCGCAGTCGAGGCTGTCGGTGGCGAGGTTGGTGTTGTACCAGATCCACCAGAAGGCGAGCAGGAAGATCACGGCCTGCGCGGCGGCAACCCAGCTGGGCTCCTCGGCCAGGGTCGACGACAGACGGCCGAGGGTGAAGATGAAGACGAGGTCGAAGAACAGTTCGACGGGCGCTTGCCCGGACCGGGTTGACCGGGCCCGCCGCGACCTTCCTGGGCATCAAGCCATCATTGCATCCAATTCGGACACGAGGGCCTGACTTGTCCCATCGGTCAGCGCTGGGCCCGCGCGAAGGCCACGAAGCCCCGCCACGCCTCCGGCATGAAGGTCAACGTCCCACCGTCACGGTCCTTCGTATCCCGAACGAGAACGACCCCCGGCAGATTGTCGGCGACCTCCACGCATGAGCCGCCGTTGTTGCCGCTCTTGGTGCTCTTGCGCCACTGCGCACCGGTCAGGTCCATGATTCCGCCGTTCTGAGGCTCGACTCTGCGGACTAACGCTCTTGCCGCGCGAAGGCCACGAAGCCCCGCCACGCCTCCGGCGCGAAGGTCAACGTCCCACCGTCACGGTCCTTCGTATCCCGAACGAGAACGACCCCCGGCAGATTGTCGGCGACCTCCACGCAGGCCCCGCCGTTGTTGCCGCTCTTGGTGCTCTTACGCCACTGCGCACCGATCAGGTCCATGAGGATGCCGCTTCCCTGAGCAGGTCTAGGGACTGTCCGCGAGAGAGAGCCTCCCCACGAATGCGTTCCCATCGTCGGTCAAGGGTAGCAATTTCTGCCTGCTGCTCAGATATTTGCGCCTGCGCCTGTCCGTCGATGTGGGCGACGCGTCCGCCGCCTTCCAACTCGGCGAGGATGAACGGACCACCCAGGCCCGGGTACATGCCGACCACTGTCGGCACCACATAGACCTGCACCGACGGGAGTTGAGCGCACGCCACGAGATGCTCACACTGGTCGCGCATCAGATCCCGGTCGCCGTACGCCGACCGCCGCACAATGGCCTCGTCCAGCACTGCGATCAGAAGGGGTGGCCGGTCGCGGTGGAGGACGCCCTGTCGTCCGAGACGGGCCTGCACAAGATGATCGACGTCCTCGGTAGACAACGATTCTCCGGCCAGTGTCGCCCGTGCGTATGCCTCCGTCTGCAAGAGGCCGGGCACCCAGGCCAGCTCGTACCAGCGCAGAGCGACGGCCTCACGTTCAATGTCGGCCCATGGCCGGAACCAGGCTGGTTCGCGGCGCTCCAGGATGTCCGGCCACAGCTCGGTTACCTCTCGGCCGAGGATCGCCGCGACCTGGGCGCGGTGTCGGGTCTGCGGGATCCGTCCAGGGTTTGCCCAGCGGGCGGCGGTCTTCGGGTCGACGCCCGTTTGAGCGGCGAGGGAGTCGGCCGTCTCACCGCACTGGGTCATGGCCTCCACGACGGCGTGGTTCATCCGCTGTCCTCCCAGGATATCCCGAACGTCCTACCGCCATAGTGCAACGCAGTGTAGTTGGGCCGCAACAGTCGGCAGGGTGTTGGTGGAACGGCGCGGCCGGCAGGGACCCGAGACCCGGCGGACGCGTTCGCAACGGAGCCGTCCCTGGGGATGACGCTCAGGGGCGGCTCCCTCCACCTCGGAAGGAGCGCGACGTGTCAGAGGATGTCGCGGCGAATGCCCGCACGATCAGGGTCGGAGACGTTCTGTACCTGACCCGTGCCGCCAGTCCGCAGTTCGTCCGCCCGCTCACCCTGCGGGTCGTACGCGAGTTGACCGACCGCCACACCTACCACGGGTGGACGTGGGTCGAGGGGTACGAGCTGGGTCGCGGCGGCCTGGCCGTGGCGAAGCGGGAGGTGTTCGTCCTCCGCGACGGGCTGCGGTGGCTGTCCGTGGGGCCCGAGCGCGGCCCGGCTCGGGGGCCGGCACGCACGGGAGCATCCGGGTGAGGCGGCGCGCCCTCCCCCACCTGCCGACCCGTCCCACCTGGCGGTGCCAGTCGTGCGGGATCGCCTGGCCCTGCTCGGCGGCGAAGCTGAGTCTCCTCGGCGAGTACCGCGAGAACCGAGCGGCCCTGCTGGTCCACCTGACAGCCCTGAGAGACGAGGCCGCCGAGCATCATTCCGGCATGTCCACGCCAGATCTCGACGATCGGTTCGTCGCCTGGGCGCGTTGCCGGTAGCCGAGCCTTTCGAAGGCCCGGTGTTGCGTGGGGTGAAGCAGAGCAAAGGGGTGACGACAGGTCAGAGCCAGCCATTGTCCCGGGCGGTCCGTACCGCCTCGGCACGGTCGGTCGCGCCGAGCTTCTGCACGGCGGCGGAGAGATGGTTGCGCACGGTGCCGGTGGACAGGTGCACCCGGCGGGCGATCACGGCGACCGGTGCGCCGAACTCGGCCAGCCGCAGCGTCTCCAGTTCGCGGGGTGTCAGCGGGCAGGCCGGCAGCGTCAACGCGTCGGCGGCCAGGGACGGGTCGACGTACCGGCCGCCGGCATGCACCCGGCGGATCACGTCGGCCAGCGCGCCACCGGGCGAGCCCTTGGGCAGGAAGCCTCGGGCGCCGGCGGTCAGCGCCTGCCGCAGGTGACCCGGCCGGCCGTGCCCGGTGAGGACCACCACCGCACACTCGGGCCGCGCTCGGGCCAGTTCGGCGGCCACCGCGATGCCGTCCAGGCCGGGCATCTCCAGGTCCACGACGGCCACGTCCGGGCGGTGCGCGAGCGTCGCCGTGACCGCCGTCGGCCCGTCGGCGGCGTGTGCCACCACCTCGATGTCCGGCTCCAGACCGAGCAACGCGCCGACGGCGACCCGGATCAGGTCCTCGTCGTCGGCGAGCAGGACGCGGATCACGAAGGCGAGAACGCCTACCGCGCCGAGCACCGCCCTGCCCGCATCGGGCTCGCGGGCCAGGCGGACCGCGGGCAGCAGAACACTCGCCCAGACGCCGGTGACGAGCGACAGCAGCGTCGCCTGGCGGGCCCGGCGCAACCGGCGGTCCGCCCGGGGAGTCCCCGCCTCGCTCAGCACGCACCGATCCTAGGACCGCCCAGCGCACGGTCCACCCCTGCGAGATGTCACGGTCGAACCGTGCGGCCCGCACGAACTTCCGGTGACGGACGCATCTGCCCTTGCCGCCGCGCCGCCGGCAGGGTCGAGGCATGGACAAGACACAGATGTACGCGGACACCGCACCCGTCGTACCGTCGGCCGCGCCCGTGCCGACCGGTCAGCCGGCTCCCCCGGTCCCGGCGGCGACCGGCGGCAGGCGGGGGTGGTGGTGGCACCTCGGCGAGATGGCGATCGCGATGCTCGTCGGGATGCTGCTGCTCGGCCCGTTGTGGGACGCGGCCGGCACCCTGCTCGGGGTGAACGCGACGTTGGCTCGCCCGGAGGTGGCCGCGCTGGTGATGGCCACGAACATGACCGTCGGCATGACCGTGTGGATGCGTCACCGGGGGCACCGCTGGCGTGGGGTGGGCGAGATGGCCGCCACGATGTACGTTCCGTTCCTGCTGCTGCTCGTGCCGTTTCGGGCCGGTCTGCTGGACGGCGGCGCCCTGCTGCTCGGCGGGCACCTGCTGATGGTGCCGGCCATGGTGCTGGTGGCGGTCCGCCACCGGCACCACACACCGACGGCGGTACGCCGGCACCCGGCCGTGGTGGCGCTCGCCCGTCGCTGGCCGACCGGGCTCGCGCTGCTGATGACAGTCGACATGTGGGTCGACCCGGGGGTGCTCAGCCCGTGGACGATGCTGGTGCTGCCCGGCGGCTACCTGGTGATCGGCGTGGCCCGGCGGACGCTGCGCGGGCCGGGCGTGCTCGCCACTCAACTCGCCGGTCTGGCGGCCTGGGTCGCCCTGACGCTGGTCGCCGTCGCGGCGGGCGGACGGACCGCCGCGTGGCTGGTGGCGTTCGGGTGGCTGACGCACGCAGGCTGGGACCTGGTGCACCACCGCACCCGCCGGGTGGTGCCACGCGCCTACGCCGAGTGGTGCGGGGTGCTCGACGCGGCCCTCGCGGCGGTGATGGTGCTGGCGATCCTGACCGCCGCCGGCTGACCCGGGTGCGCTCTTGTGCCGGTCGGCGCAGCGGCCCGGACGGCGGAATGAAAGGCTTGGCACATGAGTTCCGCACCTGCACAGCACGATGCACCGACTGACGCACCGACTGACGCCACCCCCGCCGGCACCGAAGAGGTGTACGCCTTCACCGAGCTGGGGCTGCGACCCGAGCTGCTGGGCGCGTTGGCCGCCCTCGGCTACGAGGAGCCGACCCCCATCCAGCGGGAGGCTATCCCACCGCTGCTGGAGGGTCGGGATCTGCTGGGTCAGGCCGCCACCGGCACCGGCAAGACGGCGGCGTTCGCGCTGCCACTGTTGAACCTCATGACGGCCCACCGCGACGGCGGGGACCCGGTGGCGCTGGTGCTGGTGCCAACGCGGGAGCTGGCGGTGCAGGTGTCCGAGGCGTTCCACCGCTACGGCAAGGACCTGGGCGCGCGAGTGCTGCCGATCTACGGTGGGCAGCCAATCGGGCGGCAGCTACGGGCCCTGGACATGGGCGTCGACGTGGTGGTGGCCACCCCGGGTCGTGCCCTCGACCACATCGCCCGGGGCACCCTGCGCCTCGGTGGCCTGGCCACCGTCGTGCTCGACGAGGCCGACGAGATGCTCGACATGGGCTTCGCCGAGGACATCGAGGCGATCCTGGAACACGCCCCCGCGCAGCGCCAGACGGTGCTGTTCTCGGCCACCATGCCGTCCCGGATCGACGGGATGGCCCGCCAGCACCTGCGCGAGCCGGTCCGCATCGAGATCGGCCGGGAGCCGACGGTGGCCGGCGAGGCGCCCCGGGTGCGGCAGAGCGCGTACATCGTGACGCGCGCGCACAAGCCGGCCGCGCTGGGCCGGGTCCTGGACGTCGAGTCGCCCACCGCGGCGATCGTGTTCTGCCGCAGCCGGGAGGAGGTGGACCGGCTGACCGAGACGATGAACGGCCGGGGCTACCGCTCCGAGGCGCTGCACGGCGGGATGAGCCAGGAGCAGCGCGACCGGGTGATGGGCCGGCTGCGGGCCGGCACCGCCGACCTGCTGGTCGCCACCGACGTGGCCGCCCGTGGGCTGGACGTCGAGCAGCTCACCCACGTGGTCAACTACGACGTGCCGTCGGCGCCGGAGTCGTACGTGCACCGGATCGGTCGGGTGGGCCGGGCCGGTCGGGAGGGCGTGGCGATCACCCTCGCCGAGCCGCGTGAGCACCGGATGCTCAAGACCATCGAGCGGGTGACCGGCCAGCGGATCACCATCGACAAGATCCCCACCGTGGCCGACATGCGGACCCGCCGGCTGGAGCTGACCCAGGCGGCGCTGCGGGAGAGCCTGCTGGAGGACGACCTGGACCCGTTCCGGGTGATCGTGGAGACGCTGACCGACGAGTTCGACCTGATGGAGGTCGCGCTCGCCGCGGTGAAACTGGCGCACGAGGTGACGTCCCCCGGCTCCGACGACGAGGAGGAGATCCCGCAGGCGCCGGTGCGCGGCCCGCGCGAGGGTCGGCCGGAGGCCGGTGGCCGGGGCGGCGACCGGCGCGGCGGGGGTCGGCCCCGCTCAGGCGGTGGCAACACCGTCCAGGTCTTCGTCGGCCTGGGCCGGCGCGCGGGCGTGCGCCCGCAGGATCTGGTCGGCGCGATCACCGGCGAGACCGGGATCCGCGGCCGGGACATCGGCTCGATCGAGATCGCCGACCGTTTCTCCCTGGTGGAGGTGCCGCAGGGGGTGGCCGACGAGGTGATCTCCGGGCTGCGCTCCAGCACCATCAAGGGCCGCAAGGCCACGGTTCGTCGCGACCGCGGCGGCGCGCTCAGCGCCCCTCGCCGCCGC
>NZ_JBFAPG010000144.1:0-12335 GCF_040675595.1 Micromonospora sp. NPDC049580 | reverse complement strand
CCGGCCGGGACCACCCGCACGGCTCTCAGAGCGCGAGGCAGTTGGGTCGCACCGGGCCGTCGGTCAGGGCGCCGCGCACGATGGTGTACGCGGTTCCGTCGAGCACCAGGCCGAGGTGCCCGACCACCCGCAGCGGGCAGTACGCCTGGATGAGGACGTTCGTCGCCCCGTCGTTGACGGCGGCGTTGCCGGTCGGACGGACCAGCTCGTCCTGGAGTGTGCGGACGGTGGTGTAGCGCACCGACCCCGGGGTGTCGTCCCCGGCGTTCAGGTCGGCGAGAAATGCGGAGCCGATGGTCATCTGTTGGCAGGCCACGATGCCGGCGCAGCTGCCGAGGCCGAGAAACGCCACGATGTTGGCGACGTAGGTGCCGTACTGGGGTGTGCCCAGACTGACGTACCGGCCGACGCTGGCGGTGCCGCCCAGGCTCTTGAGGTAGTAGCGGCTGACCAGACCGCCCTCGGAGTGGGCGACGAGGTCGACGGTCGCCGCGCCGGTGCTGGCGCGCACCTGCTCCACGTAGCCGGCGAACGCGCGGGCCGAGGCGGGGATGTCACCGAGGCCCAACCCGGGCAGCTGGTAGATGAAGGTGCGGTAGCCGTCGGCGCGCAGCCGGGCGGCGATGGGCTCGTACGCCACGGCGACGCCGCTGAGCCCGCCGACCACGATGACCGGGTTGGCTGCGGCAGCGGCAGCGAAGGCGGCGGTGGAAGCCGGGGCGGTGGAAGCTGGGGCGGTAGCAGCCGGGGCGGTGGGGGTGGCAGCGGTCGCGGCACCGGCGGACGCCAGCAGCGCGGCGGTGGCCAGGGACACGACGAGGACGGTCTTTCGGAGCAGCATGGCTGCACCTCCGGGGGGAGGCACCCGGCGAACCGGGCAGGTGGGTGGGGGTGTCCGGTCGACCGTGCGACGATGATGCACGTCACAATTCAGAAACGTCAATGACTTGTTACGCGCCGGTAACCCGTTGTTCCACCGACGGCACAAACCGGCAATTCGGTGCCGCTCCACAGCGGACACCCGCCGCTGTGCGCGTACCCCGCCCCGCGCGAGGGTCGCCGCCCGCGACCAGGCACACCGGGACCGGGGGCAGGCGCACGCCGAGTCGGTGGCCGAGGCCGCGCAGCGCCATCAGGACCGGCAGTCCGGCGCGGCCGAACACGACGCGGCCAAACGCCGCCGGACCGAGCTCTACACCCGGGCCGTCGAGCTGCTCGGCAACGACAGCGCGGCCCGCTGGCCACCGGGCACGGTGGTCAAACGGCTCGACGATTAGGGGCTGCTGCTCGTCGACCGATGACGCGCGCTGAGCGCACGGTCGCGCTGACGCGGTCTCAGCGGACGGTCGCGCTGACGGGTCCTCAGCGGACGGTCGCGCGCAACCCGTCCAGGGCCACGCCGAGCACCCGGTCACGCTGCTCGGGTGCGGGGAACTGGGCCATCGTGAGGCCGCTGATCAGGCGCACCACATCGTCGAAACCGACGTCGTCGCGCACCACGCCGGCGGCCTGGGCGCGGCGCATCAACGGCTCGCCGGCGGCGTAGATCTCCGTCCGGCAACTGGCGAAGATCTCCGAGTCGTGCAGCAACTGCTCGGCGAGCGCGCGCTTCGTGGCGACATACGCGACGAAGCGGTGCAGCCACGCGACCAGGGCGTCCCACGGAGGCAGCTCGGCCAGGTCGGCGGCGGAGCTGCTCAGCGCACGGACCTCCTCGACGTAGACGGCCTCGAACAGGTGCCGGCGGGTCGGGAAGTTGCGGTAGAGGGTGCCGATGCCCACCCCCGCCCGGCGGGCCACGTCCTCCAGGGAGGCGGCCGCGCCGTTCTCGGCGAACGCCTCGCGCGCCGCGGTGACCAGGGCGTCGTAGTTGCGCCGCGCGTCGGCCCGCTTGGGCCGCTGCGCGAAGACCTCGGGCATCTGCCCCGCGCTGGTCATGACGTGCGTCACCTCACCTTGGTTGCATCCGGAGGCACCCCTCCGCTAGCTTAGTGGAGGCACCCCTCCGGAAATGCCGGAGGGCAGCCTCCGCTTAGCTTACCCCGGGACCCGCCCGATCCGCCTGGCCACCCGATCGCCCGGACCCGACAGACCTGCCCGCCTCCGACGACGGGCGACAAACCTCCTTCCGTACCGCATCAGGAGTTTTTTCTCGTGTCAGTGACATCCCGACGCAGCTCGCGTCGGCTCACCTTCACCGTGCTCGCGGCCGGCGCCGGATTCTTCGCGATGCTCCAGTCGTTGATCACCCCGGTGCTGCCGACCATCCAGCAGGACCTGCACACCTCGCAGAACACCGTGACCTGGGTCCTGACCGCCTACCTGCTCTCCGCGTCGATCTTCACGCCGATCCTCGGACGGGTCGGCGACATGGTCGGCAAGGAGCGGATGCTTGTCGTCTCGCTCGCCGCCCTCGCCCTCGGCTGCCTGGTGGCCGCCATCGCGCCGAACATCGGCGTCCTCATCGTCGCCCGGGTCGTGCAGGGCATCGGCGGCGCGGTCTTCCCGCTGTCGTTCGGCATCATCCGCGACGAGTTCCCCGCCGCGCGGGTCGGAAGCGCCGTCGCCTCCATCTCGGCGATCGTCGCTGCGGGCGGTGGCCTCGGCGTCGTGCTCGCCGGCCCGATCGTGGCCGCGCTGGACTACCACTGGCTGTTCTGGATCCCGATGGTCGTGGTCGGGCTGACCGCCGTCGCCGCGCACCTGTTCGTGCCCGAGTCGCCGGTGCGAACCCCCGGTCGGATCGACTGGCGTGCCACCCTGCTGCTCTCCGGCTGGCTGGTCGCGCTGCTCCTGCCGATCAGCCAGGGCGCGGCCTGGGGCTGGACCTCCACCCGGGTGCTCGGCCTGCTGGTGCTCGCCGTGGTGCTGCTCATCGGCTGGCTCGTCGCCGAGGTGCGCTCGACCAACCCGCTGATCGACATGCGGATGATGCGCCTGCCCGGCGTCTGGACCACCAACCTGGTCGCCCTGCTCTACGGCGCGTCGATGTTCTCCGTGTACGCGTTCCTTCCCCAGTTCGTGCAGACCCCGACCGCCGCCGGCTACGGCTTCGGCGCCAGCATCAGCCAGGCTGGCCTGCTCATGCTGCCGATGCTCGTCGCGATGTTCGTCGCCGGTCTCGTCGCCGGCCGGCTCCAGGCCGTGTTCAGCGCCAAGGCACAGCTCGCCACCGGCGCCGCGTTCAACGTGGCCGCCTCCGCGATGCTGGCCGCCGCGCACGACACCCGCTGGGAGGTCGCCATCGCCGGTGGGCTGGTCGGTCTCGGCATCGGCCTGGCGTTCGCGTCGATGGCCAACCTGATCGTCGGCAGCGTGCCCGCCAGCCAGACCGGCGTGGCGACCGGCATGAACGCCAACATCCGTACCATCGGCGGCGCGATCGGCGCGGCCATGGTCAGCGGCGTGATCACCGCCCACCCGCAGGCCAACGGCCTGCCCCGGGAGGCCGGTTTCACGACGGGGTTTCTCGTCCTCACCGCGATCGCCCTCGCCGCCGCGCTCGCGGCCCTGGCCGTCCCGTCCGCCCGGCGGGCGTCGGCCGGTCGCCGGCCGTCCACCGCGACGATCGTCGAGTCCGAGCTAGCCGGCGAGTTCGCCACCATGCCCGCGACCCGCTGAGGTTCGCTGGCAAGTCGGAGCCCGGGCGGTTCGCCGCCCGGGCTCCGGCCTGCTCGGGAATACGCTGGCCGCTCCCCCATCCACCGTTCGTCGTCTTCAGGATGCGCCCATGTCCGAATTGCTGACCGCCGACCGCATCGAAGAGATCGGCGCCCTGGGCGTCAAGAGCCCGGACCCGGCCGCGCTGGTCGCCGAGCTGGTGAGCGCCGTCGACGAGGGACGCCTCGCCGACCCCGACGACATCGGGTACGCGCTGCTCGTCGCCGCCGACATCCTGGAGCAGGCCGGTGACCTGGCCGATGCCCTCGCCCTGGCCACCCGCGCCATCGCCGAACAGCCCGACGAGGACGCGTACGCCCGAGCGGTGCGCGGCGGTCTGCTGCTGCGCCTCGGCCGCTCGGACGAGGGCATGGCCGAGCTGACCGAGCTGCGTCCGCTGCTGGAGACCAACCCCAACGCGACCTACCTGGTCGACGAGCTGGCCGAATCCGGCCACCCCGACCTGGCGCTGGAATGGCTGACCGGGGCGCTCGACACGATCCTGGAACGCACCCGGACCCAGCAGCACGAGTCCGAGGACGCGCAGGACGAGGCCGCGGCCATGATCTACGGGCTGGCCCAGCGGCGGCACAACCTGCGCGAGGAGGTGGGCCTCCCGCACGACGAGTACGACAACCTCGCCGACCGGCTGCGCGCCGCGAGCACCCACGCCCTCGACGCGCTCGACGACGGCCCCGCGACGCTGCTGTACTGGCCGGAGGCCGAGTTCAACGCGTTGCTGATGCGCTGGCCCGCGCTTGTCGACAGCTACCCGAAGACGTGGGACGAGCACCGTACCCAGATCGAACGCGCGCTCGCGGACGCCGCCGGGCTGGGCGGCGCGGACCTGGGCGTGGTCGCCGGCACCGTCGAGGGCCTGGCGGCGTTCGCCGGCAGCGACCCCATCGACGAGGAAACCCTTGACGAGTACGCCGACAGCCTCGACGAGGTGGGTCTGACGTCCTGGCCGCCCGGCCGCAACGACGCCTGCTGGTGCGGATCGGGTGCGAAGTACAAGAAGTGCTGCCTGCCCCGCTCGCGCGACTGATCCGCCGGGGCACTTTCCCCTCAGAGACGTATACCTGTGAGTCATATTAATGACTCACAGGTATACCGCTCTCACCCCGTCCGCACGGACGCCCCTCGCATCCGCCGCATCGATGGCCATGGCCGGTCCAGAGCAGGGCACTCCGCGTACGATCGACACCTCCGCTTCAGCCGGGCGGATTCGGCGATGGAGGCGATGGCGTGAGCGCGCAGGAGCAGCACGAGACGATCGAGGACAGTCCGGTCGGCTGGGTGGCCAAGCACATTCGGCGGTACGTGGAGACCGACGGCGCCGACGGTGGCACCTTCCAGGGCTACCCCGCGCTGCTGCTCACCACGCGGGGACGCCGCTCGGGCACACTCCGCCGCACCGCGTTGATCTATGGCCGCGACGGGGACGACCACCTGGTGGTGGCGTCCAACGGCGGTGCTGCCACGCACCCCGCCTGGTACCTGAACCTGAGCGCCGACCCGACGGTGGAGGTCCAGGTCGGCGCGGAACGGTTCGCCGCTCGCGCCCGGACGGCGTCCACCGAGGAGCGGGCCCGGCTGTGGCCGGCGATGACGGAGGTCTTCCCGACGTACGCCCGCTACCAGAGGGACACCGACCGGGAGATCCCCGTCGTTGTCATCGAGCGGACGTCCCCGGAAGACTCGACGATCTATTGATCCACGTCAGCGCCGCAGGGGGCTATGGTGACCGCAGGTAAGCACCTACTCCGATAGGAGAGCCGCCGTGCGCCGCCTCACCACCACCATCGCGCTGCTCGGGCTGTCCCTGTTCGCCCTGTTGACGCCGTCGCCAGCGAGCGCGGCGAGCACCGTCGAGGTCACGTCCGCGACCCTGGTCGCGAAAGGCGTCGCCGTGGACCTCACCCTCACCGTGACCTGCGACGCTGGCCTATCCGGCGGCGCGGAGCTGATCCTGCGCCAGCGCTCGGGCAACCGGGTCGCCTACGGATCGGGTTGGGCGCCCGTCAGCTGCACCGGCCAACCGCAGGCAGTGACCGGACGCGTGTACGCGGAAGGCGGCGGCTTCGCCTTCAACCGGGGCGTGGGGCTTGCCAGCGGCGGCTTCGAGCTGTGCGGCCAGGACGCGTGCGACTACCCGCGCTTCGAAGACGAGGTCCGCATCACCCGCTGAACCGGTCGGTGCGCCTGCGATCGATGACGTTTGAGCGGCTCGACACGCCGACCGCCGCACGGCTGAGCCGCCAACGATCCAACCCGAACCTCGACCGCTTCACCCCGCCGCCTCGATCGCGGCCTCCACCTTGTCCAGGTAGTTGAACCACCACTCCCCCTCGCCCTTTGGGCGCATGGACAAAAGGCTCGCGGCCACCACGAAGGCAAGGACGACTGCGCTGGCGGCTGGCAACACGTCCGGCAGCGAACGACCGGTCAGGATGGCGGCGAGGAAGGCCTCGACCTCTGCCGAGCTGGCCGAGCTCCAGGCCTCCGCTTCGGCGACCTCGCTGGCCAGTTCCTGGAGTTGCCCAGACGACGGCCTGCCTCCACAAATGTCAGCAGTGACGAAGGCTGAGACCGCGACGAGCAACTCCATGGCCTGCTGCCGCGTTGATTCGTCGGAGAATGCCTTCAGCGCCTCATCAAATTCGACGGGCCGCCGCTTGACGGCCCAGTGCAACGTGTCTCGGACGAGTTGCTCTACTCGATCATCGATCTTCAACGGAACCTCCGCTATCTCGCGATCTCGCCTTGTAAGCCCTGAGGGATCCCCAGGTTGCCACCGCCCCGAGAACGACACCGGCCACCGCCTTCGGCAGAGCTGGCAAGAATTCTGCAACGCTCGCCCATGCCGTGGCCGCCGCTGACCCACCAACAGCAATTGCCTCGGGTCTGACACTTTTGCGCCTGCTGGGTGACGGGGCCTCGCGTTCTTCTCGACCTCGCGCCTCACGTCGGCCGTCACGGTTTGGCAATGCCGACGTCGACAGTGGAACCGCAGGTCGCAAGGTGATGCCGACCGTCGCGGGTGGTTGGTGGGCTGTGCTACCACCACCCGTGGTCAGTTTCCCAGTGCGCGGACCTTGGCGATCGTCTCCTGGACGTGCTGCTTGGCCGGCTCGCCGCCCTGGGACGCCTGCGCCAGAGCCTGCCGATACGCGTCGATCATGCCGACCAGCGGCCCGGCGGCAACACCTTCCAGCGCACCGGCGACGAGGGTCCGCGCCTCGGCCGCGTCCTGCGCTGCCGCTGCGGTCTTGGCCTTCGCCTCATCGAGCTTCTGCGACGCCGCCGCCAACTTCGCGATGATCTGCGCTGCGCTCACGCGCATCCTCCCCCTGGTCGACCACCGCCTCCACCACCGCACCGGCGGAGACCACAAGGGAGCGTACGAGATCCGCGCACCCAGCGCGACCGCTCGATCGCCCAATCATGATGTGCGAGGTGTCCCGCCGACCCCGGCGAAGATCACTTGATGCTGACCAGTCAGGGCAGGCCCTCGGCAACTGGTACGCATCAAGTGATCAAAGAATGGACGAGGAACCTCGCTCGGAATTTCTAGATCTTGGACAGTTTCCGTTAGCGGCTAACGGAAACTGTCCAAGATCTGGCCGGACCCACCGAACCGGGGGCGTCGAGCGGTCAGCGCTCGGCGACGAACACGCCGAGGCCGTGAACGCCTTCGACAAGGCCCTGAGTTTGCAGGACGAGAATCGCTTGCCGCACGACACCAGCCGAGACGCCATGTTCAGCACGAAGCTGGGCGGTGGACGGGAGCTTGTCCCCTGGGGCGAGTTCACCGGACGCGATCTGCTCTCGGATTTGATCCGCGAGCTGCGCCCACTTGGGCTTGGCGGGCATCTTGTCTCCCTGGTCTGCACCGCCATTTGATCACACCCCACTAATCAGGACAAGAACGGACTAGTTCAATAGTTGACTTGTACATACTAGTGTGGCAAAGTCTGGTCCTGCCGGCTCCCTGGTCTGCAAACCCGGAGTTGGTTCTTTCCCACCGCGCAGGAAGCGCCCGGTCGGTCGGTCCCCCCGTCCGGCCGGGCGTGCCGGGGGTGCCCGCACGCCGCCCCACCGCACCGCCGCCCCGGCCGCCCAACGCATCGCCGCCCAACGCACCGCCGCCGGGCGGCACGTGCCGCCACGAGCAACGCCCTGACCAGCAAGGAGACAACCGGACGGGAGCACCCGATGCCCAATCGACCCGACGACCAGCCCACCGACCCACCCTCCCGACACCCTCCAGCCCAGCGTCTCGTGTCCAAACAGGACGTCGAGGACGCCGACGACACCCTCTTCGCCCATCCGCCGCGCGTGGTTCGCCGGTGGGTCTGCGGCTGCGGCAGGGACTACCCGTGCACCGACGTACTGTTCGCCCGCCTGGTCAAGGCCACCGCCGAGGCGGAGCAGTGAGCTGCCCAGTCCGCCCGCGCACGCGGGCGAGGAAACCGACCCGCGCACGCCACCGCCGAGGCGGAGCAGTGAGCTGCCGAGGCCGCCGATGAACGCGGATGATCTGCACACGCACGCCAATCAGCAGGTCATCGAGGCGAGGATGAGGGTCGCCGAGCACGTGACGGAGGCGTACACCGGGATCTGCCGGAGCTGCGGACGGCCTGGCCCGTGCGACGAGCAGCGGGCCGCGCGGGCCCGGCTGGCGCACTTCGGCGGGCCGGTCGACGATCTGCGCGACGCCTGGCTGGCCACGATCGCCGCCGCCGACCGGGCCGGCGCACACCTGCACGGTGCGGGGCCACCCGGCCGGGGACTGCCCTGGCAGGACGCGGTCACCGAGTGTTGGCGGGCGCTCGCTCTGGTCTACGCCGGCCTGGCTGCCGATCGAGCATCGCCGGTGACCGCGACAGCAGGTGAGCTGCTCGCCGGGCTGCGCGCGGCTCGGGTCGACGCTGACCGGGCGGCCGCGCTGGCCGCCCGTACCCGGTGGCGGTTGGCGGCGGCGGAGGACCGGCTGCGGCGTACCCACGTCGTGGCGGACGCGGTCGCGGCCCGGCACTTCGCGGCGGCCATCACCCGGTTGGACCTGGTCGTCACCCGGCTGGCGGTCGGCGGCTGCCGCATCGACCGCTCGGTGGCGGCGTTGACCGGCGAGCCGGCCGCCCCCGCACCCACCGCGCCAAGAAGCACCACCAGCACCAGCACCAGCACCAGCACCAGCGAGATCGCACGCGGCTGCCGGGTGGCGAGCGGCCTGGTGACCAGGCGACGCCGACGGAAGAACCCACTCACGATGATCAGGGGGCGACAGTGGTGAACGACCCGCACGCAGCGCTGCGTGGCCTTCTGGCGGGACGGCTGCGCGGGCACGAACGGCGGCTGCGCCGGTTCACCGAGGCGGACTGGCGGCGGTACGCGGACCTGCTCGCCGGAGCGCTGCTGGTGGCGGTGCGGCGGCGGTTCGTCGCGGGGCAGGACCGGGCGCCGGTGATCCGGTTCGTGGCATCCGCGCGGGAACGCTACGACGTCACCGGAATGGACGTCGAGCCGGCGCTGGCCGAGGCGTTGGTGTGGGCGGCGCTCGGTGAACGCCCTCCGGTGCCCGACGACGCGCCGGCCATCGTCGCCCGGACGGTGCTGCTGCTCGGCCTGTTGGAGGACGAGGGCTGCACCGACCGGGAACGGGACGACGTCCTCGCGGCGGCGGCGCACGCCGCGGACAACGCCGCACCGGGCGGGAACGAGCACCAGGCCGGCGCACGGGACCAGCAGGAGACCCACTAGGACGCCACCACCGGGGACCTTCCGCAGGATCCTCGGCCGGCGGACGAAGACCAAGCCCAGGACGACAATTCCCCGACGACTCTGGCACGCTGGCGGGCGTCACGGCGGGGAGGAAGGGACCACGGGGTGGAAGGGCTCAGCCGCACCCAGCGGCCACTGGACCACGATCAGGTGCAACGCTTCGTCGCGGCGTCGTTCGGCGCGGACCGCCGGGTCGTGGACTGCGGGCCGATCCTGGGCGGCGGCTTCGCGACGGTGTGGCGGGTGGCGCTCGACGACGGGCGCGAGGTCGTGTTGAAGGTGGCACCACCACCCGACGCGCCGCTGCTGCGCTACGAGCGGGGGCTCGCCGCCGCCGAAGCCCGGTATTTCCGCCTCGTGGCCGCGCGTGCGCCGCAGGTGCCGGTGCCGCCGCTGCTGCACCACGGCGACGATCCGGAACTCGGCGAGTGGCTGGTCACCGGCCTGCTGCCCGGAAGGTCGCTGCGGGAATGGTCGGAGGGCGAGCAGCACCTCGACGACACCCCGGCCCGCTACGACTTCGGCGTCGCGATCGCCGCGCTGCACCGGGTGACCGGCGACCACTACGGGTACGGCGGCGGCCGGGCGAGTGGCGCGACGTGGCGTACGGCCTTCGCCGCCATGCTCGACGACCTGCTCGCCGACGCGGCGGACTGGGACGTACGACTTCCCACCTCGCCGGCGCGGATCCGGGAGTTGCCCGAGCGGTACGCCTGGGCCCTGGACCAGGTACGCCGGCCGGCGCTGCTGCACTTCGACGGCTGGGACGGCAACGTGCTCGCCGAACCCGGGCCTGCGGGCACCCTGCGCCTGCGCGGGATCGTGGACGGCGAGCGGTTCCTGTTCGGCGATCCGCTGCTGGACCTCGTGTCACCCCTGCTGTATCGCCGGGTGGAGGACGACCCCGACCACCCGTTCCTGCGGGGCTACCGCGCCGCCGCGGCCGATCCGGTGGTCTTCGACGAGTCCACCCTGCGGCGGCTCAGCCTCTACCGCCTGCACCTGTACCTGTTGATGACTGTCGAGATGCCCAGCCGGGGAATCACCTGGGAGAATCGCCCGGACCGGTTCGCGCGGCTGGCCGACCTGCTTGATCAGGA
Organism: Micromonospora sp. NPDC049580; assembly: GCF_040675595.1. Taxonomy (NCBI): domain Bacteria; kingdom Bacillati; phylum Actinomycetota; class Actinomycetes; order Micromonosporales; family Micromonosporaceae; genus Micromonospora; species Micromonospora sp. NPDC049580. The sequence goes on along the minus strand of NZ_JBFAPG010000144.1, from coordinate 1,788 downwards.
GCTGACCGAGCTGCGGCGTGCGAGTCCGTCGGCCATCGCAGGCGGTACCGGCTGACGTCCTCGGAGGCGGCCACGCCCGCCCTCATGAACATCGTCAGCACGGCGTCGCGCGCCCGCCGCTCGCGGGTGCCGGTCGGAAACTTCAGGCTGCCGGTACGGCGAGCGAGCCCGGCGACCGTCGCCACCCGTGGCTCACGCAGCTGTTGGAAGCGCACGAAGGCGTCACCGACGTCTTCTGCCGAGGCGAGACACCGGGCCAGGACCAGGGCGTCTTCGAGCGCCATGGAGCTGCTCTGCCCGTCGTGCGGCGGCATCGCGTGCGCCGCGTCGCCGACCAGGCACATCCGACCGCGGCTCCACCGCGCGGGCGGGACGAGGTCGTGCACCGGCCACCGGATGATCGGGCCGGTGCTGGCGTCGATGATGGCGGGGATCGGCGGGTGGTCTGAGCCGTGCAGCTCGACGAGCCGCTGCCGCCACCGGTCCATCGGATCAGCCCGTGGCCCCGCCACCACCTCCACCTCGCCCGTGAGCAGGCTCTGGAACCAGACCACCTCGCCGTCCGGCAACGCCTGGTAGCCGAAGAACGCGTTGGCGCCGAACGTCAGCCGCAGCACTCCGTCCGGTGCGATCCCGTCGACCCGCGGGGCCGAGCCGCCGCCGTCGAGGGCTCCGGTGAACCGGGCGGGCGGATGCTCGGGGAACATCGTCCGACGCGTGTACGAGTGCACCCCGTCGGCGCCGATCAAGAGGTCACCGCTGTGACTGGATCCGTCGGCGAGGGTGGCGACGACCCGGTCGTGCCCGTCATCGCGCAGCCCGACGACCCGCTCACCCTCGACGATACGGACGCCGGCGCCACGGGCCGCCTCGCGCAGCACCTCGCCGAGCCGGTCCCGGCGGATCAGAGTGCTCACCTGGTTGTTGCTGCCGATCTCCCGTCCCCGGTGGTCGTAAAAGGAGATGCGGTCAGTCGGCGTGCCGGCGGCGTCGACCGCGGCGAGCAGGCCCAGGTCGCGCAGCACGGTACGGCCGTTGTCGGCCAGGCTCAGGTGCGACCCGAGCGGCCGCTCGCGCGGCGGCCGGGCCTCAAGAACCGTCACGCGCCAGCCGATCCGGCGCAGGAAGAGACCGACTGCCGTTCCGGCGATTCCCGCCCCGACGATGACGGCGTGCGCGGGATTGATCATGTCGGGCCAGCCGTCATCGGTGGCCCGAAAGGACTCGTCGTACCCATTTTGTGCCCCCGTGTGGCGGGTGCTGTGGGCACGTCCGCCGCCCCGACCGTAATCACGGCGGCCATCGTGGTCAAGATAGCAAGATCCATCAATGTGAGGGTTGACACCGGCATAGACGGCCGGAATGCTGTGGGGGTCCTGCTAACCGAGGCGGGGCCACGTATCCGGGGGAGTCGGTCTTTCACTGCATTCGCCTGTGCGCGGCTCCATGGCCATCACTGGAAGTCTCTCCGCCAGCGAATGCTCCGAATAGGACGGCCGTCGTCCATGGTCGCTGTCGGGTGCTGCGGTACTGCCGCGAAGAGCATCCGAAGTAGGGCCTGGGCAATTGTCGCACCAGCTCGGTCGATCGCTGGTCGGACTGCTGCACGGTGATTCCACCCGTCATCCGACGGTGGCGCGTCATGCACCCCTAAGCACGGCGCAGGGCCGCGGCCTCACTTCCGACAACCGTATTCTTCGGGAGGTGTCGTGATGAAGAACAACTCGGCCGGCTGACGCAACCAATTATCTTTCGTCCCGATGAGCGTGTGTCGCGTCGCGGCACACG
>NZ_JBFAPG010000143.1:0-12384 GCF_040675595.1 Micromonospora sp. NPDC049580 | reverse complement strand
ACCGGAGGGCACGGTCTGGCCGGTATGCGGGAGCGAGTGGCCGCGCTGGGCGGGCGGCTGACCACCGGACCGCGCCCGGACGGCGGGTTCCGCGTCTGGGCCCGGCTGCCCGTGGAGCCGCCCGCGTGATCCGGGTGCTGATCGCCGACGACCAGGATCTGGTCCGCCTCGGGCTGCGCGCGCTGGTGGAGAGCGAGGACGACCTGGCGCTCGCCGGCGAGGCGGCCGACGGGCTGCGGGCGGTGGAGCTGGCCCGCCAGGTTCGGCCGGACGTGGTGCTGATGGACATCCGGATGCCCGGCATCGACGGGATCGAGGCGACCCGCCGGATCGTCGCCGACCCCGAGCTGACCGGCACGCGGGTGGTGGTGCTCACCACCTTCGAGCTGGACGAGTACGTCTTCGACGCGCTGCGCCACGGCGCGAGCGGGTTCCTCACCAAGGACACCCGGCCGCCGGAGCTGCTGCGCGCCATCCGGCTGGTCGCCGAGGGAGAGGCGCTGCTGTCCCCGTCGGTGACCCGGCGGGTGGTGCGGGAGTTCGCCACCCGGCCGTCGAGGGCACCCCGTCCGCACCCGCGGCTGGACACCCTCACCGACCGGGAGCGCCAGGTCGTCGGCCTGGTCGGTGAGGGCCTGAACAACGAGGAGATCGCCGCCCGGTTGGTGGTCAGCCCGGCGACCGCTCGGACCCACGTCAGCCGGGCGATGGGCAAGCTGGGAGCCCGGGATCGGGCCCAGCTCGTCGTCTTCGCGTACCAGTCGGGTCTGGTGTCGGGGTGAGGCCCGGGAAGCGGGCCGGGCCGGGCGGAAGCAACCCCGCGGCTGGGCGGTTACCCTAGCGGTGGCCGGACTCCGCAGTGCCGGCCGCGTTGTGCCCGCCGGAACACTGACAAACGGGATGTTCGTGTGTTTGACACCTTGAGTGACCGCCTGTCCGGGATCTTCACCAAGCTCCGCGGCAAGGGGCGGCTCACCGACGCCGACATCGACGCCACCGCGCGCGAGATCCGCCTCGCGCTGCTGGAGGCGGACGTCGCGCTGCCGGTGGTCAAGGGCTTCATCGCGGCCGTCAAGGAGCGCGCCCGCAGCGCCGAGGTCTCCCAGGCGCTCAACCCGGCCCAGCAGATCATCAAGATCGTCAACGAAGAGCTGATCAAGGTGCTCGGCGGCGAGGGCCGACGGCTCCAGTTCGCCAAGCAGCCGCCCACGGTGATCATGCTGGCCGGCCTCCAGGGCTCCGGTAAGACCACCCTCGCCGGCAAGCTGGCCCGCTGGCTCAAGGCCCAGGGGCACCAGCCGCTGCTGGTGGCTGCCGACCTCCAGCGCCCCAACGCCGTCGGGCAGCTCCAGGTGCTCGGTGGCCGGGCCGGCGTCGAGGTGTACGCCCCGGAGCCCGGCAACGGCACCGGTGACCCGGTGCAGGTGGCCCGCGCCTCGATCGAGCACGCGAAGCGCGCGGCCCGCGACATCGTCATCGTCGACACCGCCGGCCGCCTCGGCATCGACGCCGAGATGATGCAGCAGGCCGCCGACATCCGCGACGCCGTCTCGCCGGACGAGGTCATCTTCGTCATCGACGCGATGGTCGGTCAGGACGCCGTCCGCACCGCCGAGGCGTTCCGCGACGGCGTCGGCATCACCGGCGTGGTGCTCTCCAAGCTCGACGGCGACGCCCGTGGTGGCGCCGCGCTCTCCGTGCGCGAGGTGACCGGGCAGCCGATCCTGTTCGCGTCCACCGGCGAGAAGCTGGAGGACTTCGACGTCTTCCACCCCGACCGGATGGCCAGCCGGATCCTCGGCATGGGCGACGTCCTCACTCTGATCGAGCAGGCCGAGCAGGCCTTCGACTCGGATCAGAAGGAGAAGATGACCGCCAAGCTGATGGGCGGCGAGCAGTTCACCCTGGACGACTTCCTCGACCAGCTCATCGCGGTGCGGCGGATGGGCCCGATCGCCAACGTGCTGGCCATGATGCCGGGCATGGGGCAGATGAAGGACCAGCTCGCCGAGCTGGACGACAGTCACTTCGACCGGGTCACCGCGATCATCCGGTCGATGACCCCGGGCGAGCGGACCAACCCGAAGATCATCAACGGTTCCCGCCGGGCGCGCATCGCCAACGGCTCCGGGGTCACCGTGATGGACGTCAACCAGCTGCTCAACCGCTTCGCCGACGCGCAGAAGATGATGAAGCAGATGGGCGGCATGATGGGCCTGCCCGGCGGTGGCCGGCGCAAGGCGACGAAGTCCCCGAAGAACAAGCGCAAGGGCACCAAGGGTGGCGGTCGTCCGCGTACGGGCGCCGGCATGCCGGCCGGCTTCCCGGGTGGCATGCCGCAGCTCCCGCCGGGGATGGACCCGAACGACCTCGCGGGCGGCCAGGGCCTTCCGCCCGGCTTCAAGCTCCCGAAGATCGACTTCAACAAGCTCGGCAAGGGTGGCGACAAGGGCCCGCGCTGACGCGTGTCGGTGACGGCGGGCGACGTTTCCGGCGCTTAGGGTGACGTCGCCCCTTGGAAGGAGATGTCATGACCGCTGCCCCGATCCTGCCCGAACGGCACGAGTGGACGGTCGACGACCTCGGTGATCTGCCGAAGGACCTTCCGTACGAACTGATCAACGGAAGGTTGATCGTGCCGTCCCCCACGCCGCTGCACCAGTTCATCTGCGGTCGAGTCATGTTCGCCCTGGAACTCGCCTGCCCGGACGACTTCTTCGTCAGCATGGACCAGTCGCTCTCGATCGACCGCCGCAACGAGCCACGGCCGGACGTGGTGGTCATCCGCGTCGAGCAGGCCAACAGGTCACCCGTGCCGGTGCAGGACGCTCTCCTCGCGGTCGAGGTGATCTCGCCCGATTCCACTATTCGTGATCGGCACGAGAAGGTGCGCATCTACGCCAATGCAGGCGTCGCCGCATACTGGGTGATCGACCCGTTGCGGGAGAAGGTCACCTTCACCGAACTGCTGCTCAGCCCCAAGGGCGGCTACGAGCCCAGCGTGGAGACCGATGGCCTCGTCACGATCGACCGCCCGTGGAAGGTGACACTGGACCTGCCGGCGTGGACGCGCCGCCGACAGGAGGTCCTCGAACGGGCAAAGAGGTGATCGGGTAGGACTGTGCGCATGGCTCTTCATGTGCGCGGCGTGCTGCTCCCCGACGACGAGGTCCGGGATCTCTGGCTGGTCGGCGACCGGGTGACCTTCACCCCGGTGCCCGGGGCGGAGACGGTCGTCGACGGCGGGTTCGTCCTTCCGGGGCTGGTCGACGCGCACTGCCACATCGGCATCGCCCGCGGTGGCGCCCCGATCACCTCCCTCGACCAGGCCCGCGAGTTGGCCCGCGTGGACCGGGACGCCGGTGTGCTGACGATCCGTGACGCGGGTTCGCCGTACCCGTACCCCGAACTCGACGACGAACCGGACCTGCCGCGACTGGCCCGCGCCGGCCGGCACGTCGCGCCTCCGAAGCGCTACCTGCGTGACATCGGCGTCGAGGTCGGCGCGGCCGAGGTGGCGGCGACGGTGGCCGCGCAGGCCCGAGCCGGCAACGGCTGGGTGAAGCTGGTCGGTGACTGGATCGACCGGGGCGTGGGCGATCTCGCGCCAGCCTGGGACGCCGACACCCTCACCGCCGCCGTCCGGGCCGCGCACGACGCCGGGGTACGCGCCGCGGTGCACACCTTCTCTGAGTCGGCCGTCGAGATCATGGTGCGGGCCGGGGTGGACTCGGTGGAGCACGGCACCGGGCTGAGCCTCGACCTGATCGACGAGATGGCCCGCCAGGGCACTGCGCTGGTCCCCACAATGATCAACATCGCCACCTTCGGGGGCATCGCCGAGCAGGCGCGGGGCAAGTTCCCCGGCTACGCCGAGCACATGCTCGCGCTGCGCGACCGCTTCCCGGAGGTGGTGCGGGCCGCGCACGAGGCGGGCGTGCCGATCTACGTGGGCACCGACGCCGGTGGCGGCATCGACCACGGGCTGGCCGCCGAGGAGATGCTGCTGCTGCACGAGCGCGCCGGCCTGGCGCCGATCGACGTGCTCGCCGCCGCGTCCTGGGGCGCCCGCGAATGGCTCGGCTTCCCCGGCCTGGTCGAGGGCGGCCTCGCCGACCTGACCGTCTACCCCGAGGACCCCCGCCACGACCTACGCGTCGTTCGTGCTCCGTCCCGCACGATCCTGCGCGGCCGAGTTCTCCGCTGACCCCACGCCGCGCCGCGCCGGGCCGCGTCACGCTGGGCCGCGTCGGGCGGTGCCGGGCGGCGTCACGCCGTGCCGGGCGGCGTCACGCCGGGCCGGGCCGTGTGCCCCGCCCACCGCAAGATCGTGCTGGATCCAGGAAGTCAACGCTGTTGCGTTTGGCGATCGGGACTTGAGTCAAGGGCTTTGGAGACGCGAACGGGACTTCTGATAGATCAGCTTGTGTCGAGCAAGGTGATCGTTATCAGGAGTCCCGTTGCAGGAGAAGTCTGTCATCAGGCGGTCGTTGCAGGTGGCCGGGGGTGTGCACGCGCCCGGTCATCTGGGTGAGTTGACGCAGATCATTGACTTTGACCTCGTAGACGCGGTGTTGGAGGAGACCGGGACGCGGGAGAAGCGGCTGCGGCTGCTGCCGTCTCGGGTCGTGGTGTACTTCGTCCTTGCGCTGGCGCTGTTCGAGCGCTGTTCCTATCTGGCGACCTGGGGGAAGCTGACCGCTGCCCTGACGGACCTGCGCCTGACGCGGCCGAGCGTCTCCTCACTCTCACGCGCCCGCCGCCGGATCGGAGCGGCGCCGCTACGGCGTCTGTTCGAGACGTTGGCCGGTGTCGTCGGTCTGCCCAGCCAGCCCGGCGTGTTCTACCGGGGCCTGCGCACCGTGGCCATCGACGGCACTCACCTGCACGTGCCCGATCGGGAACAGGTCACCTGGCGCTACCCCAAACGGGCAGGAGAGCGGCGGGAGTTCGGCTACCCGCTGCTGCGGCTGCTCGTGGTGATCGAGTGCGGGACCCGCGCCCTGCTCGCCGCGGACTTCGGCCCTGACGCAGGAGGCGAACTGCCGTATGCCCACCGCCTGGTGGGCGTCCTGGACCGCGCGATGCTGCTGCTGGCCGACGCCGGCTTCGACGCCGCGCAATTCCTGCACGATGTGCACGCCACCGGAGCGCAGTTCCTGGTCCGCTCCACCGCCTGCCGCCGCCCGACCATCACGCAACGCCTGCCCGATGGCTCCTACCTGACCCGCATCGGCTACGGCACCCTCGCCGCCCTCATCCTGGTACGGGTCGTCGAAGCGCAGGTCACCGTCACCCTCGCCGACGGCACGGTGCGCCACGAGCAGTGGCGGCTGATCACCAGCCTGACCGACCACGCCCGCTACCCCGCCCGAGAACTCGTGGACCTCTACCACGAACGCTGGCAAGCCGAGACCACCTACTACTCGATCAAAGCGACCATGCTCAACGGCCGTGTCCTGCGCTCTCACAGCATCCCCGGGATCGAGCAGGAGGTATACGCCCTGCTCACCGCCTACCAAGCCCTCATCCGCGCGGCCGCAGACGCCGCGTCAACCCAGCCAGGCACCGACATGGACCGGATCAGCTTCACGATCCTCATCGAAACCGCCATCGACACGATCACCACCGCCAGCGCGATCCTCCCCCACGGCCCCGCCGACCTCCTCGGCGCAATCGGCCACGCCGCGCTGGCCAACCTCCTGCCCGCACGGCGCCGCCCCCGCGTCAAAGCCCGCACCCGCAAGAACCCGACCAGCAAGTACGGCCCGAACACCGGACAACACCCAACAACCACACAGACCTACAGCTTCCACGCCGAAATCACACTCTTCGAGAAAGGACTTGCCTCCCGCTCACGGCGCTAAACGCAACGGCGTTGACATCCACGTTCGAGCACGATCTTGCACGTCGGACCGATTGTCAGGAACGTGGCCGGCGCTCCGGTCCGTTCCGCCGCACCCGCTCCCGCACCCGAAGGAGCAGGAAGAGGAGCAGGACGGTCATCGCCAGGGCGCCGGGGGCCTTGGTGAAGCGGGCCAGGTTGGTGCCGTCGGGCAGGACCAGGAAGGCCGCGACCGCCACCGGCAGCGCGAACCACGTGGTCCGGACGGAGGTGAGCGCGAGCAGCGCCAGCGGCCAGGTCGCGTACCAGGGGTGGAAGACCGGGGCCAGGACGACGGTGGCGACCAGTGCGAGGCCCGCGCCGTGCAGTGCCGCACGGCACCGCGCCGAGCCGGCCGCCGGCCTGTCCGCGCCGCTCGGATCGCGATCATCTGCCCGCAGCTCTCGCGGCGGCGCTCCGGGCGGGCCAGCCCGCAGTTCTCGCCAGGCGCGCCACCACAGCACCAGGAGCACGACCGCGAGCAGCACCAACGCGACCGCGCGGGTCACCGGCACCGCCTGCGGGTCCCGCCCGACCAGCGCGCCGGCGTAGTCCACCACCAGGCCGACGGCGGTGGGCGGCGACGTCCACTGCTCGGAGTCTCCGCTGCGGGTCAGCCCGCCCACCCAGCCGAAGCCGAGGCCGGACAGGGCCGAGGTGACCAGCAGCGCGGCCAGCAGCCCGCCGGCCAGCCAGCCGCCGTCGCGCAGCAGCGCGCGTACGGTGTGCCGGCCGTGCACCGCGGCCAGCGCGGCGAACGGGGCGACCACCACGGCGGTGGCCTTCACCGTGACCGCCAGGCCGAGCAGCACGCCGGCGAGCAGCAGCGCCGCGGGCCGGCCCGGCCGGCGGACCACCACCAGCAGCCCGCACAGCAGCAGCCCGAGCATCACGGCGTCGTTGTGCGCCCCGGCCACCAGGTGCACGCCGACCACCGGCGCGGCCAGCGCCAACCAGGCCGCTCGCCGGGTCGGCACGCCGGCCGCCCGCGCCAGGCCGGGCAGGCAGTACGCCGCCAGGAGCAGGCCCGCCACGGCGATGACCCGCAGCGCCACGATCGTGCCGGTGAGGCCGCCACCGACGCCCACCGCGAACGCCGCGAGCAGCACGAAGACCGGCCCGTACGGAGCAGGCGTGTCCCGCCAGATCGGCGCCACCGTCTCCAGCCACGGGCAGCCGGCCGCCGCCACCGGAACCGCGTACGGGTCGACGCCGTGTGCGTACGTCCAGCCCTGGCAGGCGTACGAGTAGACGTCCCGGCTGCCCAGCGGCGGCGCGACCAGCAGCGGTAGGGCCCACAGCCCGGCGGTGACGTACGCCCACCGGCCGGACGGCGCACCGGCGCGCAGTGACCACCAGGCACCGACCAGCAGTGCCGTGCCGACGAGCCAGCAGGTAAGCGTCGCCGGGCCGTGCGGGGCTCGCCAGATCGACGCCGGTGTCGCGCCCAGCGGGGCGTCGGGCAGCGCCCCACCGAGATACCCGGCAACGGTGAGCAGGATCGCGCCGGCCAGGCCGGCATACCGGGCAAAACGGACCACCGAAAGATCGGAAAGCGGCGGCGGTGCGCCGGGAGTGGTCACCGGCGCACCGTCCCTCAGTCGGCGGCGACCGGCTGACGGGCCGCCCGAGCCGACCGTACCAACCGGATGACCAGCACGATCACCAACAGCGTCATCAGCGGCGCCCCGATCGACTTGGTGAACCGGGGCAGCCCGGTGCCGTCGGGCAGCACCAGGAACGACGCGACAAGCGCGACCACCTTGAACCATCCGGTACGCCGGGCGGTGGCCGCGAGCACGGCCAGCGGCCAGATCCAGTACCAGGGGTGGAACAGCGGTGCGAGGGCGACCGTGGCGGCCAGCGCCAGGGCGGCGTGCCACAGCGGCTCCCGGGTGCGGGCCCGCCACCACAGCCACACCAGCAGCAGCGCCAGCACGGCCATGCCGATCCCCCGGGTGACCGGCAGGGCGTCGAGGTGCCCGCCGAAGGGCACCGCCAGGTAGCCGACGGTCTGGCCGACCGCCGTGGACGGCGACGTCCAGGCGATCACGTCGCCGCCTCGGGCCAGGCCGCCGACCCAGCCGAAGTCCAGTCCGGCGGCGAAGGTCACCCCGACCACGACGGCGACCGCGCCGCCGACGACCCAGCCGCCGTGGCGGATCAGCGCGCGGATCGAGTAGCCGCCGACGATCGCGGCCAGCGCCGCGAACGGCACCACGACCAGCGCCGTCACCTTGATCGCGGCGGCCAGTCCGAGCAGCGCACCACCGGCGAGCAGCGGACCGGGGCGGCCGGGCCGCGAGGCGATCACCGCCAGCCCGGCGACCAGCAGGCCGACCATCAGGGCGTCGTTGTGCGCGCCGCCGACCAGGTGCACGGCGACCAGCGGGCAGCCGAGCGTCAGCCAGACCGCCCGGGACGCGGGTACGCCGGCTCGCCGGGCCAGCACCGGCAGGCTGGCCGCGGTCAGCGCCACCCCCGCCACGGCGATCAGCCGGAACACCACGATCGCGCCGGTCAGCGAGCCGGTGGCCTTGACCACCGCGCCGGCGAGCACCACGAACAGCGGCCCGTACGGCGCCGGCGTGTCGCGCCAGATGTAGGAGATGGTGTCCAGCCAGGGGCAGGGCAGCGCGGACACCCCCTGCTCGTACGGGTTGATCCCGGCGGCGTAGCTGGCGCCCTGGCAGGCGTACGCGTAGACGTCGCGGCTGGCCAGCGGCGGCGCGATCAGCACCGGCAGCAGCCAGAGCCCGACGGTGACCAGCGCCCAGCGGGTCGACGGCACGCGCTCGCGCAACGACCACCAGGCGTACGCCAGCAGCGCGGTGCCGACCAGCCAGGCGGCGAGAACCAGTGGCCCGTTCGGGCCCTGCCAGATGCTGACCGGGGTGGGGCGCAGGGGTGACCCGGGCAGGGCGCCGCCGAGGAACGCGGCGACGGCGAGCAACGCCGATCCGACCACTCCGGTCCAGCGCGCGAGGTGGTGAGGCACGCCGGACATGCTGCCAGTACGGTTGTCGCGGTACGGAGGTGGGCATGCGGCGCAGTCGGGTGGTGGCGGTGGCCACCGGTTCCGCAGTCGTGCTCGGCGCGCTCTGGCTGGCCCTGCCGCTGATGGGCTCGGACCTCGCCGCACAGGTCGCCCGGGCGGACTTCTTCGCCGCCCACGGCCTGACACCGATCGATCTGCGCTGGTACGCCGGGGTGCAGCAGTTCGGCTACAGCCTCGTGTCCCAGCCCGTGATGGCCCTGCTCGGCGTGCGGGTGACCGGTGCGCTGGCCCTGGTGGCGTCGGCCGCGGCGCTGGCCGCGCTGCTGGTCCGCAGCCCGGTGCCCCGTCCGCTGCTGGGCAGCGTGGTCGGCGTGGTCACGCTGACCGGCAACCTGGTCTCCGGCCGGGTGACGTACGCCCTGGGGGTGGCGTTCGGGCTGGCCGCGCTGCTGGCGCTGACTCGGGGCGTACCCCCGCGTCGGCGGCTCGCGCTCGCCGCGGTCGGCGCGCTGCTGGCGTCGGCGACGAGCCCGGTGGCGGGCCTGTTCCTCGGCCTGGCGGGCGTGGCGCTGCTGCTCACCCGCCGCTACGCCGACGGTCTGACGCTCGCTGTCGCGGCGGCCGTGCCGCTGGCCGCGACCGCGCTGCTCTTCGGCGACGGCGGCTGGATGAACATCAGCCGCACCGACACCCTGCGCGCGGTGGTGACCAGCCTGGTGGTGGCGGCGCTGGTGGCGTACCGGCCGGTGCGGGTCGGCGCGCTCCTCGCCGCCGCCGGGGTGCTCGCCGCCGCGCTGGTCCACACCCCGGTGGGGTTGAACGCGACCCGGCTGGCGACGATGTTCGCGCTGCCGGTGCTGGCCGCCGCCGCCCGGCCACCAGCCTGGCTCACCGCCCGCCTCGCCCGCCTCGCCCGCCGGCACGCCGACCGCCCCGCGCCGCCCAATGCCGCCCGGCCCGACGCCGCGCCGCCCAGCACCGCGACGCCCGAGCGGTCGCGGCGTGCTCGCCTGCTGGGCGCTGTGGGCCTGACCGCGCTGCTGGTGGCCGTCTGCGGGTGGCAGCCGCCGGTGGTCCCCGCCGACCTGCGCGGCATCGGCGACCCGACCAGCGCGCCCGGCTACCACGCGCCGCTGCGCGCGTTCCTGGCCGGGCAGCGGCTCACCGGCCGGGTCGAGGTGCCGCCGACGCGCAACTACTGGGAGGCGGCCCGCCTCGGCGAGGTGCCACTGGCCCGGGGCTGGCTGCGGCAGGCCGACATCGACCGAAACCCGCTGTTCTTCACCACCGTGCCCGGCGCGACCGGCACCGGCGTGCCGCTGACCCGGGAGAGCTACCGGGCCTGGCTGGCGGAGAACGCCGTGCAGTACGTGGCGGTGCCGGACGCCCCGCTGTCCTGGGTGGGACGGGCCGAGGCGGAGCTGGTCGAGGGCGGCCTGCCGTACCTGACGCCGGTCTGGTCCGGCGCGCACTGGCGGGTCTGGGCGGTGGCCGACCCGACGCCGCTGGTCGCCGCGCCCGCTGAACTGGTCCGCGCCGACGGCGCGGCGCTGACCTTCCGGGCCCCGACCGCCGGCCCGGTCGCGGTCCGCGTCCGCTACAGCCGCTGGCTGGCCGCGTCCGGTGGCGCCACCGTCTCCGCCGACGGGGTCTGGAGCGTCGTCACCGTTCCCCACGCCGGCGAGTACACCGTCGGCAGTTGACCGGCGCTACGCCTCCAGCACCCGCTGCGCGGCGGCGCGCGAGCGCCGGCCGGTGCGCAGGTACTCGTCCAGGAACTCCCCCGGGTCGTCGCGGCCGAGCAGCCGGACCACCCCGGCCAGCTCCACCCCGTGCCGGGGCAGTTGGTCACCGGCGCGGCCCCGGACCAGCATCAACGCGTTGCGGACCTGCGCGGCCAGGGACCAGCCGGCGGCCATCTCCGCGGCGTCCGCCGGGTCGATCAGGCCGGCCCGCTCGGCGGCCGCGAGGGCATCGAGGGTACGCGTGCCGCGCAGCTCCGGGATCGCGCCGGCGTGCCGGAGCTGGACGAGCTGGACCGCCCACTCCACGTCGGCCAGCCCGCCCCGGCCCAGCTTGGTGTGGGTGGCCGGGTCGGCGCCGCGCGGCAGCCGCTCGGTCTCCACCCGGGCCTTGATCCGGCGGATCTCGACGACCTGCTCGCGGGTCAGCCCCTCGGCCGGGTAGCGCACCGGCTCGATCATCGCCTCGAACTCGGCGCCCAGGTCGGCGTCGCCGCAGACGAACCGGGCGCGCAGCAGCGCCTGCGCCTCCCACACCCGCGACCAGCGGGCGTAGTACTGCGCGTACGCGGCGAGGCTGCGCACCAACGGACCCTGCCGGCCCTCCGGACGCAGGTCGGCGTCGACACCGAGCGGCGGGTCGGGGGCGGGCACCCCGAGCAGCCGCCGCAGCTCCTCGGCGATCGCGTGCGCGGCGGCGCTGGCCGCGCTCTCGCCGCTGTCGGCGGGCGGGTCGTAGACGAAGAGCACGTCGGCGTCGGAGAGGTAGTTCGACTCGTACCCGCCCAGCCGGCCCATCCCGATCACCGCGAACCGCAGCCCGGCCGGCGCCGGCTGGCTGGCCCGGGCGGCGCGCAGCGCGGCGGCGAGAGTGGCGTCGGTGACGTCGGAGAGCGCCGTGCCGACCTCGGTGATGTCGGCCAGGCCGACAGCGGGGCGCGTCGTGCCGTCCGGCCGGGTCGGGGTCGGGGCGAGCGCGCCGGCGCGGCAGAGCACGTCGGCGCACGCCACGCGGACCAGTTCCCGGCGGCGCAGCGCCCGCACCGCGCGGGTCGCCTCGACCGGGTCGGTGTGTCGGGCCGCCGCCGCCAGGAAGCCCTCCCGCAGCACCGCCCGTGGGCGCGGCGCCAACTCGTTCTCCTCGGCCAGCAGCCGCAGCGCCTCCGGATCGCGGGCGAGCAGGTCGGCGACGTACCGGGAGAGGGCCAGGACCCGGGCCAGCCGCCGGGCGACGGGACCGCCGTCGCGCAGCAGCCGCAAATACCAGGGGGTGCTGCCCAGCTTGTCGGAGACCTTGCGGTAGTTGAGCAGCCCCCGGTCCGGCTCCGGCGCGTCGGCGAACTCGCTCAGCAGCACCGGCAGCAGGGTCCGCTGGATGGCCGCGGTGCGGCTCACCCCGCCGGTGAGCGCCTGGAGGTGACGCAGCGCCCCGGCAGGGTCGGCGAAGCCGAGGATCTCCAACCGGTGCCGGGCGGCCTCCGGAGTGAGCCGCAGCCCGTCGGCCGGCACCCGGGCCACCGACTCCAGCAGCGGCCGGTAGAGCAGCTTGGCGTGCAGCCGGCGTACCTCGGTGGCGTGGGTGACCCACTCGGCCCGGAAGCTCTCCACGGCGTTGCGTCCCGGCGTGGCCGTGAAACCCAGCGCGGCGGCCAGCCAGCGCAGCGCGGACGGCTCGGTGGGCACGGTGTGCGTACGCCGCAGGGCCTGCAACTGGAGCCGGTGCTCGACGCTGCGCAGGAAGCGGTAGCCGCGCAGCAGCG
>NZ_JBFAPG010000142.1:0-12401 GCF_040675595.1 Micromonospora sp. NPDC049580 | reverse complement strand
ACCACCCCTAACCCACCCCACCCCGGCCCACCCCGTTGATCATGAAGTTATTGCCCTGCCGACCGGCGTGTCGCGGCAGTAACTTCATGATCAACGAGCGAGGAGGCGGGGTCGCAGGGCGGCGACGATCGGTGCGTCGGCGGGGAGCCAGGTGACCGAGTCCAGCTCGTCGGCGGCGAGCCAGCGCAGCGCCTGGTGCTCCAACGCCAGCGGCTCGTCGCCGTGCAGGAGGCGGGCCGCGTACACCTTGAGCACCGAGCGGCCGTGGGCCATCCGGACGTTGCGGCCGACCCGGTCACCGATCTCCACGCGTACGGCCAACTCCTCGGCGCACTCCCGGATCAGCGCCTCGGTCTCCCCCTCCCCCGGCTCGACCTTCCCGCCGGGGAACTCCCACATGCCGGCCACCTCGGGCGGGGCGGAGCGCGCACACGCGAGCACCCGTCCGTCCCGGATGATCGCCGCCCCCACGATCACCTTCAGGTCCCGTCGTTCGGCCTGCCCGCCGCCATTAGCCCGTTCGGTCTGCACGGGCGTCCAGGGTGCCAGATCAATCGGCGGTTTGGGTACCGACGCCGTCCGCTAGTCCAACAGAACACGGAAGTGTGGGCGTGGACACCCTTACCGAGCGACGACAGACTAGAAGGCACCGACAAGACACGGGATGGCGACGATTTGGCCACAAGCCGGCAACGGCGCTTGGGGGGTGCGGTGATGCGCGTGCTGTTCAACAGCCGAGCCAAGCACGACTACCTGTCCGACGCGTTGACCTTGCTAACCGGTTGGACGCGGGAGGGTGAACAGATCCGGCGGACGCTCGTGATCGACGATACCCAACACGCGGCGCTAACTGAACGGGTCAAGGTCGTCGCCGACGCTCTGCACCTGCGTCCCGAGATCAGCCGCCGGTCCGACAGCACCCAGATCCGGGTCGGGCACGGCAACGACGAGCCGCTGACCGAGGGCGAGGTCCTGCTGGCCGCCCGCATCGAGGACGCGTACCGCGCGGTCACCGAGGCCTGACGACCCACCCGACCCACTGGCACCGGTTGCCTAACCTGGGTCGCATGGCGAACATCGCGTACGACCGCAAGGAGCAGGTCCAGCAGATTGAGAGTGGCCTCCTCGACGGCGAGCAGATCATCGCCGTCTACGACGCTGTCGGCACCGGCACCGGGTTCATCGGGCTGACCGACCGCCGCGTGATCATCCAGGACCGCTCGTTCGTCGGGAAGCGGTTCGCGATCACCAGTATCCCGTACTCGAAGATCACCAGCGTGAGCGTGGTCAGCAACAAGTCGTGGGGTGGTTCGTTCTTCTCCACCGGCGCCATCGCCATCCACGTCGGCACGCACACCTACGAGGTGGAGTTCCGTGGCGCGCAGAAGAGCCACCACGTACACAACGTGATCCTGCACCACATCTCCTGACCGCACGTCCCGTCGCGGGCCCGGCTGGCGTAATTGCCTTGCCGGGCCCGCGGCGTCTCTGGTGTCCTCGGTCGACAGCCGCGCGAAAGGAGCAGCCGACATGCCCCACTCGACGAAGTCCCTCCGACCCGACGTCATCCGATCCGAGGAATCGAGACTTCGTGAGCAGGACCGTTCCCCTGGCGCTGCTGGGCGCCACTGATCCCAACCCCGGAGGCCGCTGATGTCGGTCTTCGACGATCCCGGCCTCTTCGGCCGGCTCTGGGCGGCCGGATACGACGACGGCGGCACCAACCCCGACCCGGCCCCCGCCGTGGATTTCCTGGCCGATCTGGCCGACGGCGGCCCGGTCCTCGAACTGGCGATCGGCACCGGCCGCGTCGCGCTGCCCCTGGCCGAGCGTGGCCTCAGCGTGCACGGCATCGAGGCGTCCGAGGAGATGCTGGCGCAGATGCGGGCCAAGCCCGGCGGCGACCAGATCCCCGCGGTCGTCGGCGACATGGCCGACGTGGGTGTGCAGGGCCCGTTCCGCCTGGCCTACCTGGTCTTCAACACCCTGTTCAACCTGGTGGACGCCGAGCGGCAGGCGGACTGCTTCCGCAACGTCGCCCGGGTGCTGTCGCCGGGCGGAGCGTTCGTCATCGAGACGTTCGTACCCGACCCGCGCAGCTTCGACGCCGACGAGCAGGTGCAGGTCCGCGAGGTGACCGAGGACTCCGCGACGATCCGACTGCACCGGTACGACCGGCCCGCGCAGCGGTTCATCCGGCAGACCATCACCTTCGACGGTGACGGTGTGCACCTGAAGCCGTTCGCCATGCTCTACGCCTGGCCGCACCAGATCGACGAGATGGCGCGGCAGGCGGGGCTCCGGCTCACCGAGCGGTACGCCGACTGGCACCGGCGGCCGTTCGCCGCCGACAGCCCGGCACACATCTCCGTCTACCGAGCGGAGTAGCGGCGGTCGATCGGCTCCGGTCCCGTGCAGGGTGTGCGTGACCCCCACCCGGCGATCCGGAGTCGATCACCGTCAGCCACGGACGAGGGCCGGCCGTTCGCTCCGGGCTGATTCTGCTGTCGGCAGTCGTTGCTGGCCGATCCGGCCCACAGCGGGTCGACTGTCTCCATGCCTCGATTCCCGCGTACCTCGCCCTACTGGCCGGTGGTCAGTCATCCCCTGCTGCGGCGCGTGCTGCCCGGGCTGGCCGTGTCCGCCCTCGGCGACGGCATGGCGGTGGTCGCGGTGACCTGGCTGGCCATCCAGCTCGCGCCGCAGGGCCAGCGCGGCCTCCTGTGGATCGCGGTCGCGGTGGCCGCGTACACCCTGCCCAGCGCGGCCGGGACGGTCATCTTCGGTCGGTTGCTGCGCGAGCGCAGCGGCGCTCAGCTCGCCGGCTGGGACGCGATCCTGCGAGCCGCAGCGCTCGCGGCGATCCCGATCGCCCACCTCGCCGGCATGCTCACCATCGGGCTGTACGTCGTCCTGCTCGCCGCTTCCGCGCTGCTGCACTCGTGGGGCTCCGCCGGGCGGTTCACCCTGATCGCCGAACTGCTGCCGCAGCGCCACCACCTGCCGGCCAACGCGGTGCTCACCACCATCTCCGGGTTCGCCACCATCGTCGGCCCGCCGCTGGCGGGCATCCTGATCGGCTGGGCGGGCCCGGTCTGGGTCATCGCCGTCGACGCCGCGACGTTCGCCGTGCTGGCGCTCACCTATCGCCTCGCCCTTCCCGCCACCGACATGATTCATCGGTACGAGCGCGGCGCCTCTCGTACCGCGGGCTTCGCGGTCATCCGCCGTCAGCCCGCGCTGCTCGGCCTGCTGATGCTGAGCGTCGCGTTCTTCTTCCTCTTCGGCCCGGTGTACGTCGCCATGCCGCTGCACGTCACCGACGACCTGCACGCGTCCGCGACGCTGCTCGGCGCGTACTACACCGCCTTTGGCGTCGGCGGCCTCGTCGGCGGTGTGGTGGCCGGGCACCTTCGCCACTGGCCGCTGCGTGCCACCACGATCGGCATCGTCATCGGGTTCGGCGTCGCCATGCTGCCCCTCGGCCTGGGCGCCCCTATCGGCCTGTCCCTGCCGGCGTTCGCCCTGGCAGGCCTGATCTGGGCGCCGTACATGTCCACGTCGATGGCGTTGTTCCAGCGCAGCGCGTCCACCGAGCAACTCCCCGCGGTGCTCGCCGCGAACGGCGCCGTCCTTGTGCTCGCGGTGCCGCTCGGCACCATGCTGGGCGGGCCCCTGGTGGGGGTTTTCGGCGCGCGCCCGACGCTGCTGCTCTGCGCCGTGGCGATCCTGGTCCTCGGCCTGGTCGCCGCGGGCTTCGCGACGCTGCGGCGGAGCGCGGGAACCCCGGGCGGTTCAGCCGTCGCCGAGATCGGTGCCCGCCGCTGAACTGGACGTCGTCCGGCGCCGGTCACCACTCGCGCGCACGCGTTGTCTGATCCACCGTGCCGTCCCGGTCCAGCTCGCCGACCCCGCACTCACACGACGAGCGCGACCCCGAGGCCCATCAGCACCGAAGCCGCGGCGCCCACCGCGAAGACACGTCTGCTTCGGGGCCGCATTCCCCAGGCCCTGTCCCAGAACGGCACCCGCTCGCCGCGAATCCTGCCGCGCAGCCAGCTCCCACTCTGGAACACAAATGTCCAGACCATGGCGGCGCCGAGCGCACCGATCAGACCGGCGATCAGCGCTTCACCGACGGGGGTATGGGTGGCCAGCCGATAGGCCTCCGAGGAACGCCGCTCCTTGCGAAGAAGGGTCGGGACCTGGAGGGCCAGCGCGAGGCCACACACCGCTGTCAGGGTGAGCCAGGGCTGCCGCATCGCCGGCGCGTCGATCCGTGCCGAGTCCGCAAGGAGGAACAGCATGATCAACCCGAAGGGCAGCCAGCTCAGCACGACGAGCAGCGGCAGCCATGTCCCGGACAGTGCGTCGACCAGCCAGACCATGAGGTCGTCGCCGACGGCGATGCCAGCACCAACGATCGCGAACCACAGCATCAGGTAGCCGCAGCCGTATCTACGCACATCCCGGGGCGTCACGGTCGACGAGTGTATTCAGCAGCGGGGACCCGTCGGCCCTCGGTCGGCGGCCACCATCGGCGATCGTTCCATAATCGTGTGAGCCCAGTATCGGAGAGCCTGTGAACGAAGACGAAAGCCTTCGCCGCTACGGCCTGCGGCCGTCCTCCGCGGACCTGCCGCAGATCCGCGAGATCCTCCTGACGGAAGCTGACCAGCAGGACCAGGACACGGAACTCATGAAGCTGTGCTGCCTGCAACTGTTCAATGCCGGCCAGCTGAGCGACGTGCTCGTGATCTGGCAGGCCAAGGAAGCGAGCTTCGACGCCCACTGCTCCATCGACGTCCAACTGCTGTGTGGCGCCGGACTGGCCGCCACCAAGGCCCACCTGGAGGCCGACGGCTCCCCGGACGCCGCAGACGCACTTCAGTACCTGCTGGAGTGCGAGGCCGCCGGTGACTTCGACGGCTTCTCGGTAGCCGAGCAGTCGCGCTGGAGAGCCGACTACTACCGCACGTGACCTGCTGACCGTCGGCGCCGACGGGCGCGCAGCACGCCGGTCAGCATCGGCAGGTTGAACTCACCCTCGGCGGTTTCGGGCCTACTGGCGAGGAAGTCGCGGATTCGGCCGAGCGTGGTCTCCCGGTCCGGTTCCGGCATGACCAGCATCCCGGCCCGGGTCGCGAGTGTCGCGGTGAGGGAGTCGGCGGTTCGGCGCTGACCGTGCGGAAACTCGGCCTGCTCCGACGAACCGAAACGGGAGGCCAGGCCGGTGCTCGGAACGACCATGGCAGCGGTCGCCGCGCGCCAACTGGCGCGCGTGTCACGCGGGCCGATCGCCGCACTCCCGCTGACACGTTCGAGCTCGGCGACCCAGTCGATCCGGTCGTCCATGATGTTCCACAGGCCCGCCAGGACGCCTCCGGGTGCGAGGACCCGGGCGATTTCCGGCCCCGCGACGGCCATGTCGAACCAGTGCAGGGCGTTGCCGGCCAGCACGGCGTCGACGGACGCGTCCGGCAACGGGATCGCCTCGGCGCTACCCGGCAGGGCACGAACGGTTGGCCTGGCACGGCGCAGCTCGGTGAGCATCGCCGGGTCGGGTTCGACCGCGACGACGTCCGCGCCAACGGCGACCAACGTGTGGGTCAGCTTGCCGGTGCCGGCACCAAGGTCGAGCACTCGCGGGCCGGGCGCGAACTCAAGCGCCCACCGCACCGCGGCCTGCGCGTAATCCGGGCGATGCTCGGCGTACGCGGACGCGGCCGAGCCGAACGACGAACTGAGCAACGTCCGTTCCCCCACAAGGCACCGTCCCTCTGCCTGTCCGTGCCGGACCCGCATCATCCCTCGGATTTCTGGATGTCGGGGTGTTCCAGCCGTCCGGATACCCCGCTTTCCAGGAATCCGAGTCGATCAGGGCCGCCGTCGACCGCGTCCGCGGAAGGGAGAGCTGGATTCAGACGTTGAAGCGGAACTCCACCACGTCGCCGTCCTGCATGACGTACTCCTTGCCCTCGATGCGGACCTTGCCCGCCGCCTTGGCCGCGGCCATCGATCCGTACTCGACCAGGTCGTGGTAGGAGACCACCTCGGCCTTGATGAAGCCGCGCTGGAAGTCCGAGTGGATGACACCCGCGGCCTCCGGCGCGGTGGCGCCGACCGGGACGGTCCAGGCGCGCGCTTCCTTGGGGCCGGCCGTGAGGTACGTCTGGAGCCCGAGCGTACGGAAGCCGACGCGGACGAGCTGGTTGAGGCCGGGCTCGTTCTGCCCGATCGACTCCAGCAGCTCGCGGGCCTCCTCCTCGGGCAGGTCCACCAGCTCGGATTCGATCTTGGCGTCCATGAAGACGGCCTCGGCGGGGGCGACCAGGGCACGCAGTTCGTCGAGGAACGTCTCGTTGGCCAGCTCGGCCTCGTCGACGTTGAAGACGTACAGGAAGGGCTTGGTGGTGAGCAGGTGCAGCTCGCGCAGGTGCTCCAGCTCGATCTTGGCTGCGCCGGCCCCGGAGTAGAGGGTGGTGCCGCCGTCGAGCACCTCGATCGCGGCCTTCGCGGCGGCGACCGCGGCGGACCGGTCCTTGCGGAGCTTGGCCTCCTTCTCCAACCGGGGCAGCGCCTTGTCCAGGGTCTGCAGGTCGGCGAGGATCAGCTCGGTGTTGATCGTCTCGATGTCGTCGGCCGGGGAGATCTTGCCGTCGACGTGCACCACGTTCGGGTCGGAGAACGCGCGGACGACCTGGCAGATCGCCGAGGCGTCGCGGATGTTGGCCAGGAAGGCGTTGCCCCGGCCCTGCCCCTTGGACGCGCCACGGACCAGGCCGGCGATGTCGACGAACGACACCGGGGCCGGCAGCACCTTCTGCGAGGAGAAGATCTCCGCCAGCTTGCCCAGCCGCTCGTCGGGCAGCCCGACCACGCCGACGTTGGGCTCGATGGTGGCGAACGGGTAGTTCGCCGCCAGCACGTCGTTCTTGGTCAACGCGTTGAAAAGCGTGCTCTTGCCGACGTTGGGCAGGCCGACGATGCCGATGGTGAGACTCACGACGGGCCAGCTTACGCCGGTGCCGGACGCGCCGGTCCAGGCGGCTCCGATTCCACCGGGCCGGACGCTGCCCCGGGTCGCGCATCGGCGGGTACGGCAGGTGGCGTCCCGTTGCTACCCTCTCGATGTCGCGTGCGACGTGAGGGGGCGTTGTGGACCAGGTGACGGAATTCGACCGACTGTTCCAGCAAACCCGACAGGCACTGGCGTCGATGCGTTCGACCGGGCAGGTCCCCGACGATCTGGAGGTCGAGCCGGCACGGGGCACCGGGTCTGCGGCGGGCGGTCAGGTCGAGGTCGTGGCGGTCGGCCAGCATGTCGAGTCGGTGACGGTGGACCCGCGCGCGCTCCGGATGGGCGCCGAGATGCTCGGCGAGCAGATCACCATGGCGGTCAACGCCGCGCTGGACGACCTGCGCCTTGCGGCCGGCGAGGCCGCGGACGCGCCCGCGGTCGACCCGGTGGCGCTGGGCCAGCAGCTCGACGAGTTGCAGAACGAGTCGGTGCGCAGCATGGCGGCGATGACCGATGCGCTCACCGACGCGGTGCGGCGCATCCAGCAGGCAGCGAGGTGATGTCATGCGCGAGGACCTACAGGTGCACCCGCCCGCGCTGCGGCAGGGCGGCGGCCACCTGACGACGGTGGCCGAGCAGCTCGCCGCGCAGTGGGAGGTGCTGCTCGCGCGGACGGCCTCGATGGGCGACATCTTCGGCGACGACGACGTGGGCGGCCTGATCGGCATGTCGTACCAGGTGGCCGAGGAGATCGCGGCGGAGTGCCTCGGGTCGGTCGTCGACGGGCTGCGCGGCTTCGGTGCCGGGTTGAGCCTGATGGCCGACCAGTACGACTCCGTCGAGCAGGACAACGACGCCCAGTTCACGACGATGAGCTGGTAGGCGGGTCGATGGGGATCATGCTGCCCGGCGAGCTCGCCGGCCTGTTGAACGAGCTGGGTTACACCTGGCCCAAGTCGGACGAGACGAAGATGTTCGAGCTGGGCCAGATGTGGATGGAGATGGCCGACTCGCTGCACAACGCGGCGGCGGAGGGTACGGCGGCCGCACAGCGGGTGCTGACCGGCAACCAGGGCGATGCGTTGACCGCGTTTCAGGAGCGCTGGGATGCCGACGGTTCGGCGATGTCGGTGCTGCGGGACGGCGGCACCGGCGCACAGATGGTGGCGGCGACGCTGTTCGTGTGCGCGCTGATCGTCCTCGCCCTGAAGATCAACGTGATCGTCCAGCTGATCATCCTGCTGGTGCAGATCATCCAGGCGATCGCGACGGCCGCTCCGACGTTCGGCGCCTCGCTGCTGGAGATCCCCGTCTTCAAGAAGCTCACCGACATCGTCCTGAACATGCTGATCGACCAGGCCATCGGGGTGGTGCTGGGATGACCTCTCCGCTGCCCGAGCTGTACGTCGGCGTCGACGTGGAGGCGGACGGGCCGATCCCCGGGCCGAACAGCATGATCTCGTTGGGCATGGCCGTGGCCGGTCGCCCGGATCTGACGTTCTACACCGAACTGCGTCCCATCTCCGACGAATTCGTGCCGGCCGCGCTGGCCGTGTCGGGTCTGGACCGGGACCGTCTGCTCCGCGAGGCGCCCACCGCGCCGGAGGCGATGGCAGCGGCGGCGGCCTGGGTCAACGGACTGCGCCGGATCGGCCGCCCGGTCTTCCTCGCCGCTCCCGCTGTCTGGGACGGCATGTTCGTGCACTGGTACTTCGTGCGCTTCGTCGGCCACAGCCCGTTCGGCGCCACCGGTTCCGGCGTCGACCTCCGCAGCTACTGGATGGGGCTGACCGGCAGCGAGTGGGTCCAGACCCGCAAGGGCAAGATCAAGCACGAGCTGGGTCTGCACGACGTACCGCACACCCACCACGCCGGCGAGGACGCCGCCGAACT
The DNA here is from genome assembly GCF_040675595.1 of Micromonospora sp. NPDC049580. Classification (NCBI taxonomy): domain Bacteria; kingdom Bacillati; phylum Actinomycetota; class Actinomycetes; order Micromonosporales; family Micromonosporaceae; genus Micromonospora; species Micromonospora sp. NPDC049580. The sequence continues at coordinate 3,487 of NZ_JBFAPG010000142.1, read as the reverse complement.
GGCGCAGGTCTTCGACGCCGTGCTGCGCCGCCGCCAGTCGGGCGGGCTGGAATGACCGGCCGTCGACGGGACCTGCCGGACGGCGCCACGACGGCCGCTCGGGGCATCGTCGCGCAGGCCGCCCGGAGCATGATGCGACGGGCCGACGACGTGGCGGGCGAGACTGCCGAGGCGGCGACCACCCGGGCCGCCCGGCAGATCCCGCAGGGCTTCACCGAACGCCAGTGGACCCGGTTCGCCCGGGGCGCCCGGCAGACCCAACGGCAGGCCGGGCTGCCCGACGGGGACCTGGTCGCCCACGGCAGCCGGGTGAAGGGCACCGCCCGCCCGGACTCCGACATCGACGTGGCGCTCATCGTCGACGACAAGACCTTCTTCGACCTGGCCGAACGCTCCCTGTCCCGGGCTCCGGACGGGACCCGGCTGCGCAAGACGATGCTGCGCCGGATCAACGAGAACGGTCAGCTCGCCAGCTTCGATCTGGGCACCGACTTCACCCACCTGCGTCGTGAGCTCATGGACACGCACGTGCCGCACAAGGTGCAGTTCTCCGTGCTGCGCCGGGGCGGCAAGTTCGACAACGGCCCGTTCCTCCCGCTCGATTGAGCGGTTCCGCATCTGGCAAGGTGGCAGACGTGCAGACGACGTTGCAGTTCCTCATCATGGTCGACGGCCCGCTGACGGCGGCGGAGCTGCTCGACCTGATCCGAACCCGGCTGCCCGACGCGGTGCCCTACCGCCGGGACTCGGTGGACGTCCGGGGCAACCTGCTGGAGATCAACCCCAACGAGGACGCCGACCCGCGGCTCGCCGCCACCGACGAGGACGACTACCTCTACTTCCGGTGGCGGGTGGAGCTGACCCCGATGGACCGGTCAGTCGACGAGTCGCACCAGATCGCCCTCGCCCGGGAGCTGCTGCGATCGATCAAGGGGCCGCAGGTGCGGGCGACCGTGTGCGCCGCGTTCGAGGATCGGGTCTGACCGGCGCTCAACCAAGCAGGCGGGGAGCGATGACCGCCTCCCGCACACTGCCGTCCGCGTTGCGGCTCACCTCGTACGCCGAGACGCCCTCGCGGTCGGCGACCGCCTCGACCAGCCGGGTCCCCCGGTAGACCAGGCCGACGCCGTCGTCGGTGCAGTGGCTGGTCGGCAGCGTGCCGTCGCCGACCAACTCGTGCATCAGCGGTCGGCGCTGGGCCTCGCTGTCGTAGTGCACGCCGTTGCCGTACGGCAGCCAGCCCAACGCCTCGGTGAACCCGCGCAGGCGGGGCCCGAAGCTGTCGGTGGCGCCGCCCACGTGCCAGCAGATCGAGCCGGCCGAGACGCCGGCCAGCACCACGCCGGCCTGCCAGCACTCGTGCAGGATCTCGTCGAGCCGGTGCACCCGCCAGACCGCGACGAGGTTGGCGACGCTGCCGCCGCCGACCCAGATCACGTCCTGGGCGAGCAGGTGGGCGCGGACGTCGTCGACGTTCGGCATCGGGAACAGCGCGAGGTGCGACAGGCGGAACCGGGTCTCGGCGAACGCGCCGTAGACGGCGGCGAACGAGGTGGGCTGGTCACCGACGGCCTGCCCGAGGTAGCAGATCCGCGGCTGCGGACCAGCCTCGGCCAGCTCGGCGGCCAGCTCGAAGACCGGGCTGGGGCGCATGTCGTACGGCCCTCGGTCGCCCCGGGAGAAGCCCATGCTGGTGGCGATGATGGTCGGCTCGCTGGCGGGCATCGGGCGTCCTTCCGTCGGGGCGGTGCGGCGTCCATCCTGCCGCAGCCACGAAGCGGCCGGTCACGCGCCCACGTGCCGGCCGCTGCGCTGGCGGGGCACCTCGACCTCGGGCCAGTGGTCCGCGGGCGGCCGGTCGGCCGGGGGCAGTTGCGCCGCGGCGGCACGGGGCAGGGTGAACCGGTCGGCGGCGGCCGGGCCGGCCGAGAACGACTCGCGCAGCATCCAGCGCACCTCGTCGGCCGTCCAGCCCAACTCGGCCCGCGCGGCGATCTCGCGCACCAACCGCCGACCGACGCGGGTGTCGTCGTCGTAGAAGCGCATGCACCAGTGGTGGGTCCACATCCCGAGTGCGCGCAGGCCCGCGTCGTCGAGTGAGCCGGCCAACCGGCCACAGGCGGTGTCGGCGAAGACCTGCTCGGGATCGGCCGCCCGGTCCCGTTCGATGGCGCCGACGGCGGCCGGCGCGACGGCCCGCATCCGGCGGTAGAAGGACTGTGCCACCGCGCGGGGCAGCGGCGGGAACGCGCCCGGTGTCGACGCCGCCGCCCAACCCGCCACGCTCGTCATGTCCCGCATCCCTTCTTCAGTTGGTGGCCGGACGGTACCCGTCACGACCGACACTTCCGGGCCGGAAAAACACCCCGGATCGCGGATAGCAACGATGACCTGGGGCGTCTGTATGGGTGACAACGAAACGGGGGTGGTGGGTGGACGAGGACGAACGCGCTCGGCTGGCCGAGTTCGTCGGCAACCGGACACCGGCGCTGATGCGGGTCGCGTACCTGCTGACCGGGGACCGCAACGCCGCCGAGGACCTGTTCCAGTCGGCGTTGGCGCGGACCATCCCGAAGTGGGAGACCATCCGGCACGCCGATCCCGAGGGATATCTCCGCGTGGTGATGTACCGCGAGCAGATCAGCTGGTGGCGGCGACTTCGCCGACGGCGGGAGACGCCGCTCAACCCGGCCGACGAGCCGGTCGGCGCGGACCCGAGCGGTGGCTCCGACGCACGGCTGGCGATGCGTGCCGCGCTGCGCCAGCTGCCACCGGCACAGCGGACGGTGGTGGTCCTGCGCTACTACGAGGACCTGCCCGAAGGCCGGGTGGCCGAGCTGCTCGGCTGCTCGGTGGGCACCGTCCGCAGTCGTACGCACCGGGCGGTCCAGCGTCTGCGCGACCTGCTGCCGGAGATCGAGCTGCTGGAGGTACGGCGATGACCGATCCCTTCGAGAGCCTCATCCGATCCACCCTCACCGACCTGGCCGAGGAGGCACCGATCGTGCATGACCAGTTGAACCGAGCGGAACGGCGGTTCCGCAACAGACGCCGCGCCACGGTGACGATGGGGGCGGTGGGGACTCTCGCGGCGATCCTGATCGCGGCTCCGATCGCCCTGGCCGCGAGCGGCTCGGACGGGCCTCCGCCAGCCGTGCCGAGCCCAGCGGGCCCGGCGGCCGTACCCGACCCGTCCGGGGCGCCGCCCGGCGTGCCGAGTCGGCCCGGCCTACCGGCTCCGGTGCCGTCGCCGGCCACCTCCGACGAGCCGGGAGACCCCGGCGTGCCGGGCAGGCCGGACGAGCCCGGCCCCCCGGGTGTACCGGGTAGGCCGGACGAGCCGGGGCCGACCACGGGTGGTGCGCCGGGCGTTCCGGGGCGACCGGGCTCCCCGACGATCAAGCCGAGCCCGTCCGGGCCGAGCACGGGGCCCAGCCCCGCGAGGTGATCGGGCCCGGTCCGACCGAGGCGTGGAGATCACCTCGGT
>NZ_JBFAPG010000141.1:0-12459 GCF_040675595.1 Micromonospora sp. NPDC049580 | reverse complement strand
GGGGTCCCCCCGCCGTTCCCGCCGACCGGCCTCGTGCGGCAACGAGGTACGCCCGCGCCCGAGCGCGAGGGTGGAGGTGGGGGGCGTCACAGCGCCCGGTGATGGCGTGAGAGAGTGACGGTCATGCGTGCTCGCCGTCTTGTCGCCGCCGCCACCGTGGCGGTCGGCATCGTCGCCCTCTCCGGTTGCCGTGCCGAGCCCGGTGTCGCCGCCTACGTCGGGGATCACCGCATCACCCAGGATGCGGTCACCGCCATGCTGGACGACCTGCGGGCGAAGAACCCGACGCCCCCCGCGGAGGACCCGTCCGCCGCCGCGCAGCCGCGGCTGCCCGGCCCGGCCGAGGTGGCCAGCGTGCTGGTGCTCGGCGAGGTGTGCGGGCGGGTGTCCAAGGAGAAGAACTACCAGCCGCGCGCCCAGGTGTCGCCCGAGCAGGCCGCCCAGCAGTTCGGGCTCTCGCCCGACACCCGGTACGTGCGCTCGGTCGCCGAGCTCTACACCTGCCTGTCCGGGGTGCCGTCCGGCGAGGCGGTCGCCCCGACCGACAAGGAGTTGGCCGACGTGGTCGCGGCGGGTCGCAAGGCCGCCAAGATCCCGGCCAACGTGAGCGACGAGGACGCCGCCCGTCAGCTCGACGGCGAGCAGTCGCGCGACCAGTTGCGCGCCGCGCTCGCGACCCGCAGGTCGCTGGTCGAGGCGGTCGAGAGTCACGACGTGACCGTCAACCCCCGGTACCGGCCGCTGGAGTTCCCGGTGCTGACCTTCGAGGGCAACGCTCCCGCGGTGAGCGTGCCGCTGGGCGAGGCGGGCTCCGGAACGGTCACCGACGTCTCCACCCCGGACGCGGTGCCGTCGAGCGCGAACCCGGACGCCGAGGGCACGGCCAGCTGAGCATGACGGCACGGATCGTCCTGCTGGTCACCTCACCCCGGTTGCCGGCCGGCCTGCTGACCTCGGCCGCCTGGGACGCCGTACGCCAGCATCCGGTCCTGGCCGGCGCGGAGAGCGAGTTGACCACGGCCGTGCGCCAGGCGGGCGCCGAGGTGAGGATCGTGGACGGCCCGGCGACGCAGCCCCTGCTCGACACGGTCGCGGCGCACGGCACGGCGGTCTGGTTGGCCGGCCCGGCCGGCGACGAGGCCCTGGCCCGGGAGCTGGGTCTGCGGCTGGCCCGGGAGCCCGGGCTTGCCGAGTTGGAGCTGATGTACGGCTCGTGGGACCCGCCGGGGGCCCGGCTGCTCGACGCGGTGGCCGTGCTGGACCGGCTGGCCTCGCCGGGCGGCGACCCGTGGAAACGGGCGCAGACGCACCGCAGCCTCGCGGGCTACCTGCTGGAGGAGAGCTACGAGGCGTACGACGCGATGGTCGCGGACGACACCGACTCGCTGCGTGAGGAGTTGGGCGACGTGCTGCTGCAGGTGGTCCTGCACGCCCGGCTCGCGGAGGAGCTGCCCGAGGGCGAGCGGTGGACCATCGACGACGTGGCGGGTGGCCTGGTCGACAAGATGATCCGGCGCAATCCGCACGTCTTCGCCGGCGCCGAGGCGGGCACGCTGGAGGAGATCACCGCCAACTGGGAGCGGATCAAGCGGGTCGAGAAGGCGCGCGATTCCGTCCTGGACGGTGTGGCGCTGAGCCAACCCGCCCTGGCCCTGGCCGCGCAGATCCTGGAACGCGCCACCCGCAACGGCATCGAGGTCCCACCTCCGCTGGCCGCCACGCAGGTGGATGCCGAAGCGAGACTGGGCGCGAGCCTGCTGGCAACCGTCGTCGCGGCCCGCGAGGCGGGTATCGACCCCGAAGCGGCCCTCCGCCGGGTCACCCTGGCGTACGCCCAAGCCGTCCGAGCCGCCGAAACCCAGCCCGCACCCCCACCCCCACCCCCACCCGTCGACCCGCGGTGATCAAGAGGTTCGCGTGAGGATCCGGCTCGGATCTGACCCAAACCTCTTGATCACCGAGGTGGGCGCGGGGGGCTGGGTAGGGTGGGGCCGGTGGAGGAGTTTGGGGTACTCGCGGAGCGGGTTGTTGAGGCTCTGCTGGAGTCGCGGCCGGGGGTTGCCACCTCGGCGGGCGATCATCGGTTCGACGACCGGCTGCCTGATCTGTCCGCCGACGCGCTGGCCGCCGATCGGGTGATGCTCTCCGACGCGGCGAACGCGCTGTCCGAACTGGACCCCGACTCGCTGGACGTCGACGAGCAGGTGGATCACGCGCTGCTCACCTCCTTCGTGGACCGGGAGCTGTTCGAGCTGACCGAGATCCGGTCGCACGAGTGGGATCCGCTGCACCACAACCCCGGTCCGCTGCTGCACCCGCTGCTGGCCCGCCCGTACGCCCCGGCCGAGGTGCGGTTGACGCAGCTCGCCGGCCGGCTCGCCGCCGTACCGGATGCCCTCGCCACCGCCCGCGCGACGCTGCGGGACATGCCGCGGATCCACGCCGAGACGGCGGTCGGGCAGTTCACCGGCACGGCCGCGCTGATCCGCGACGAGCTGCCGCCGCTGCTCGCCCAGGCGCCGAGCGCCCTCGACCGGGTCGAGCCGGCGGCCACCGCCGCGATCGCCGCGCTGGAGGAGTTCGTCGCCTGGCTGCGCGCCGGCCTGGCCGCCGACGCGGGCCCCGGCCGCGACCCGCGACTGGGCCGCCGCCGCTGGGAGGCGCGGCTCTGGCACACCCTCGACACCGAGCTGGGGGCCGCCGAGATCCAGCGCCGCGCCTGGGCCAACCTGGACCGGGTCACCGCCGAGATCCGCGACGCGGCCGTCGAGCTGGTCGGTGGCCGGGCCGACGACGAGACGGTACGCCGGGCGCTGGACGTGCTCGCCGCCGAGCACCCGGACGACGCCACGATCGTCGAGCTGGCCGGCGTGACCCTGGACGAGGCGACCGACTTCGTCCGCCTGCACGACCTGGTGACCCTGGTCGACGACCGGTGCGTGATCCAGGAGATGCCGGAGTTCGCGCGGGGGGTCGCGGTGGCGTACTGCGACTCGCCCGGCCCGCTGGAGACCGCAGCCCTGCCGACCTTCTACTGCATCGCGCCCACCCCGGCGGACTGGTCGGCCCAGCGGGTGGACTCCTTCTACCGCGAATACAACGATCACATGGTCCGCAACCTCACCGTGCACGAGGCGATGCCCGGCCACTTCCTCCAGCTCGCCCACGCCCGGCGGCACGCCGGCGGCACGAGGGTGCGGGCGCTGGCCCGCTCCGGCCCGTTCGTCGAGGGATGGGCGGTGTACGCCGAGGAGCTGATGGCCGGGCTCGGCTTCGGTGGCCTGCCGGTGCGGTTGCAGCAGCTCAAGATGCAGCTCCGGATGACCATCAACGCGCTGCTCGACCAGTTGGTGCACGCCGAGGAGCTGCCCGAGGCCGAGGCGATGGCGCTCATGACCGGGCGCGGCTTCCAGGAGGAGGGCGAGGCGGCCGGCAAGTGGCGCCGGTCGCTGCTCACCTCGACGCAGCTCTCCACCTACTTCGTGGGGTACAGCGAGATGGCCGAGATCGCCGCAGCCCGCCCGGACGGGGTGTCGGTGCGCGACTGGCACGACGCGATGCTCGCCCAGGACTGCCCGCCCCCGCGCCACCTGCGCACCCTGCTGGGCATCTGACCCGGCTCGGTCGAGCCGGTCAGGAGCCGCCCGGCCGACGGTCCACCACGCCGGCTCCGGCGGGCGGGTCGAAGGCGTTCTTCTCCACCGTCTCGGAGTAACTGCTCAACGCCAGCTCCATCGGTTTGCCGTCGACCGCGCCGAGGAAGCTGCCGAGCACGCCCTCGGTAGTCACGCAGGCGCTGAAGTCGCCGTCCGAGCGCTGCACCTCGACGCACGCGGCGTGATGCCCGGCGACTGTGGTGTCGCTCTGCTTGATCACCGCCTGCGGGTCGAGTGCGGCGGCGGTCAGCAGCCCGACCACCACCGGCGGGGTGACGAGACCCTGCCGGTTCGCCTCGGTGAAGAGCGCCACGGTGGGCTTGCTGCCCGGGGTGGGTGGCGCCACGAGCGTGCACGCCATCCGACCGCCGGTCGCCGTGCAGCGGGTGACGGCGTCCGGCGTGACGGTGAGCCGCCCACCCGGGTAGGTGTACGCGGAGCGGGCCGGATCCTGCGCCTGCACGATCGCGGCGGTCTGGCCGCCGGGCAGTTGGTAGTTGGCCGAGTAGGTCAACTCCAGCGCCCGGTCCAGGCGGGCCGCGAGGTCGTTGACGAGATCCGAGCGACCCATGGCGCGTCCGGCGTCCTCGTATGTCTGACAGCCGGTGACCGTGAGCGACGCGATGACCGACACGGCGAGCATGCGGAGGGTGGTCGAGGCGGCGGGCATGACGACCAGCCTGGTGGATCAAGTCGGCGCAGCGCAAACCCGTTGCCGGTTGACGCCCGGAAATCCGGGAATGTCCGTCAGTGCGGGGCGACTCGGGTGCGCGGGCGACGCCGTGCCCGATCCCGCCGCCCGATACGCTGCGTTCAACACCTGCCTCAGCCGCACCGTCGCGGCCCACCCACGGACCGGATCACAACAACGAGGAGCGACTCAGTGGCAACCATCGAGGGAATCGTCGCCCGGGAGATTCTCGACTCGCGGGGCAACCCGACGGTCGAGGTCGAGGTCGGCCTGGACGACGGCACGGTGGCCCGCGCCGCAGTGCCCTCCGGCGCCTCCACCGGCGCGTTCGAGGCGATCGAGCTGCGCGACGGTGACGCCGACCGCTACCAGGGCAAGGGCGTGGAGAAGGCGGTCTCCAACGTCGAGGACAGGATCGTCGACCAGATCATCGGGTACGAGGCCAGCGAGCAGCGGCTCATCGACCAGAAGATGCTCGACATCGACGGCACCGACAGCAAGTCGGAGCTGGGCGCGAACGCCATCCTCGGGGTCTCCCTGGCGGTGGCGAAGGCGGCTGCCGGCAGCGCCGAGCTGAGCCTCTTCCGCTACCTGGGCGGCCCGAACGCGCACCTGCTGCCGGTGCCGATGATGAACATCCTCAACGGTGGCGCGCACGCCGACTCCAACGTCGACATCCAGGAGTTCATGGTCGCGCCGATCGGTGCGCCCACCTTCCGCGAGGCGCTGCGCTCGGGCGCGGAGGTCTACCACGCGCTGAAGTCGGTGCTGAAGAAGAAGGGCCTGTCGACCGGGCTCGGTGACGAGGGTGGCTTCGCGCCGAACCTGCCCACCAACGCGGCAGCCCTGGACCTGATCGCCGAGGCGGTCGAGAAGGCCGGTTACCGGCTCGGCACCGACATCGTGTTCGCCCTCGACGTGGCGGCCACGGAGTTCTTCGACAACGGCACCTACACCTTCGAGGGCGCCGCGAAGTCCGCCGAGGAGATGAGCACCTACTACACCAAGCTCGCCGACGCGTACCCGATCGTGTCGATCGAGGACCCGCTGGCGGAGGACGACTGGACGGGCTGGCAGACGCTGACCGCGTCGATCGGCGACCGGGTGCAGATCGTCGGCGACGACCTGTTCGTGACCAACCCGCAGCGCATCGCCCGCGGCATCGCGGAGAAGGCGGCCAACGCCGTCCTCGTCAAGGTCAACCAGATCGGTTCGCTGACCGAGACCCTGGACGCGGTGGACCTGGCCCACCGGGCCGGCTTCAAGTGCATGATGAGCCACCGCTCCGGCGAGACCGAGGACACCACCATCGCCGACCTGGCGGTGGCGACGGGCTGCGGCCAGATCAAGACCGGCGCGCCGGCCCGCTCGGACCGGGTCGCGAAGTACAACCAGCTGCTCCGGATCGAGGAGGAGCTGGCCGACGCGGCGCGCTACGCGGGCGCCGGCGCGTTCCCGCGCTACCGTTCGGCCTGAGACGTGGTCGGGAAGCCCCACCGCGGGGCTTCCCGGCAATCTCTGTAACGCATGGAGCCTCGGGGGAGGGGTGTGACGATGCAGCGCCGCACACCGGGTGGTCAACGTCCCGCCCGTCGACCGGGTCAGTCCGGCCGGCCGGGTGCTGGCCGGGCCGCCCGTGGGTCGCTCCGGGACGCCGGCGTACGCGCCGAACCGCGCGGCGCCGCCGGTCGGGCGCCGGGCGCGGTCCGGGGCGCCGAGGGCGTGCGCTCCGCGAACCGTCCGGCCGCTGCCCGGCGTACGGCCTCGGGCGGCGCCGTGAAGCGGCTCGCCGCACCCCATCCCAATCGCTTCACCGGCCGGGCCACGGTGCTGTGCGCGGTGCTGATCGCTCTCGCCCTCGCGTACACCTATCCCGTGCGCGTCTACCTGGACCAGCAGGCCGACATCGAGCGGATGGAGGCCGCCCAGGCGGCGCAGGAGGCCGAGATCGCCAAGCTCGCCGCCGAGGCCGCGAAGTGGAAGGACGACGAGTACATCACGACGCAGGTTCGGGAGCGGTTCTTCATGGGCCGGCCGGGCGAGAAGATGATGGTGGTGCTGAACGACCCGGAGGGCGCCGCCCGCGACGCCGGGAAGTCGCCCGGCTCGGGCGCCCCGGCCGGTCCGACGACCTGGTACGACACGCTCTGGTCGAGTGTGCGGGCGGCGGACAGCCAGCAGCCGGGCAAGTGAACCACCGACCAGCACACCAGGAGAGACGAGCACCGTGACTGTCGCACCACCGCCGGAGTCGGCGGCGGATTCCGTACCCCTGCCGCAGCGGGAGCCGGCCACCGAGGCCGACCTGGCCGCGGTGGCGGCGCAGCTCGGCCGGACGCCCCGGGGCACCCGGGCGGTGGCCCACCGCTGCCCGTGCGGCCTGCCCGACGTGGTGGAGACGACGCCCCGCCTCGCCGACGGCACCCCGTTCCCGACGCTGTACTACCTGACCTGCCCCCGGGCCACCGCGGCGTGCAGCCGGCTGGAGTCGGCCGGGCTGATGCGGGAGATGGCCGACCGGCTGACGACGGATCCGGAGCTGGCCGCCCACTACCGGGCCGCGCACGAGGACTACCTGGCCCGCCGGGAGGCGATCGGCGAGGTGCCGGAGATCGCGGGCGTCTCCGCCGGTGGGATGCCGGGCCGGGTGAAGTGCCTGCACGTGCACCTCGGCCACGCCCTGGGCGCCGGCCCCGGCGTGAACCCGTTCGGTGACGAGACGTTGGCGCTGGTCGAGCCCTGGTGGGCGAGCGGCCCGTGCGTCGACGTGCCCTCGGCCGAATGACAGCGCAGGCCGAGGGGCAGATCCTGGTGCGGCGGGCCCGCACCGGGGACGTACGGGGCATCCGCCGGTTGGTCGACACGTACACCGACGACCGGCGGCTGCTGAGCAAGGCCACCGTCACCCTCTACGAGGACGTGCAGGAGTTCCGGGTGGCGGTCCGGCCCGACGACGGCGTCGTGGTGGGCTGCGGAGCGTTGCACGTGATGTGGGAGGACCTGGCCGAGATCCGCACGGTAGCCGTCGACCCGTCCTGCCGTGGCCAGCGGATCGGGCACCGGCTGGTGGGTGAGCTGATCGACGCGGCCCGGGAGCTGGGCGTCGCGCGGATCTTCGTGCTGACCTTCGAGACCCGGTTCTTCGGCTCGTTCGGGTTCCGGGAGATCGACGGCGCTCCGGTGCCGCAGCCGGTCTACGAGCAGCTGCTGCGCTCGTACGACGAGGGTGTCGCGGAGTTCCTGGACCTGGAGCGGGTCAAGCCGAACACGCTGGGCAACACCCGGATGCTGCTGCGCCTGTGAGCGGCGCGGGTCGCCGGTTGTCGTAGGGTTGCCGGGTGACGACGCGTGTTGCGGCCATCGACTGCGGGACCAACTCGATCCGACTGCTGGTCGCCGACCTGCCCGACGAGTCGGCCGGGCCGCAGGCCCCGCTGACCGACGTGACCCGGCGGATGGAAATCGTCCGGCTCGGGCAGGGCGTGGACCGGACGGGGCGGCTGGCGCCGGAGGCGATCGAGCGGACGCGGGTGGCGCTGGCGTCGTACGCCGCCGACATCGAGAAGTTGGGCGCCCAGCGGGTGCGGATGTGCGCCACCTCGGCCTCCCGGGACGCTTCGAACGCGGCCGATTTCACCGAGATGGTGCGGGCCACCCTCGGGGTCGAGCCCGAGGTGGTCAGCGGCGACGAGGAGGCCCGGCTGTCGTTCACCGGTGCGGTGCGCGGCCTGCCCGCCGACGCGTTGGAGCCGTTCCTGGTCGTCGACATCGGCGGTGGCTCCACCGAGTTCGTGGTCGGTGACCGGGCGGCCGGCGTGCGGTCGGCGATCTCCGTGGACATCGGCTGCGTCCGGATGACCGAGCGGCACCTGGCGGGCGACCCGCCGACGGCCGAGCAGATCGCCGCCGCGCAGGCCGACATCGCCGCCGTCGTGGACCGGGCGCTCGCGGCGGTGCCCGGCCGCGAGGCGGCCACCCTGGTCGGCCTCGCCGGTTCGGTCACCACAGTGGTCGCCATCGCTCAGGGCCTGCGGGAGTACGACCCGGAGCGCATCCACCACGCCCGGGTGTCGTACGAGGCGGTGGCCCAGGTGACCGCGGACCTGCTTTCGCGGACCAGCGCGCAGCGGCTGGAGATTCCGGTGATGCACCCGGGCCGGGCCGACGTGATCGGGGCGGGCGCGCTCGTGCTCCGCGTGATCATGGAGCGGGCCGGAATGCCCTCGGTGGTCGCCTCGGAGCACGACATCCTCGACGGCATCGCCTGGAGCCTCCAGTAGGCCACCCGCGTCCTTGATCGACTCCGCATCGCCGATATCGCGGTATCCGGGACACTTGGACACCCCGATATCGGCGATCTCGTGTTGATCTAAGCGCTTGGCGTCGCCTTCAGGCAGTAAGCGGCCTGAGTAGGGCCGTTCTTCAGTCTTCGTCGTCCAGATTAGGGCGGTGCACGCGGATCCAAGCCTCGATGTCCTCGGTGCGCCAGATTCGCCCCGTGGCCAACGCTTCATACGGCTCCGGCCAGTCGGGACGCTTCATGAGCTGCTCCACGCGCTGCCTGCTGACGCCCAGCCGCATCCGAATCTCGTATGCACCCATGAGATTCCGGCCCATTCCTCGGAGGCTAGACATGCCCCTACTAGTCAAGGCCCTAGTTGGGCAACACCCTACTAGGGTCTTGACTAGGGGCTACGATGCGATCACCCTTAAGTAATGGCAGCGTCCAACGTTTCCCCAGTTCACGACCGCCAGCGTCGGGCGATGCGCCCACATCTGCCGATGCGACCTCTGTGGCTGTGCCGGGTGTGCGCTGCCGCTTGGCCATGTCAGCCGGCGCGGCTGTTGTTGACCATGGAGTACCGACGTGACCGGGTCGGCCTGAGCGTCTACATGGCTGGCCTGTTGTTTGAGGCCACCGCAGATCTGATCAAGCTCAATCCGAACCCGGCGCCATCCCCGGCCGACCTGTTCGCCAGGTTCGTGGGCTGGACCGCCAGGGGGTCCGAGTCCGCCCCGACCACCCTGGGCGTCGTGCCGACTGATCCCGCAGGCCGGGATGGACCCCCGCTGTCTCGGTGATCGACTCAATGTCGGCGATATTGCGGTGTCCCGTCGGGCGGATGCCCCCACATCGCCGACCTGGAGTGGATCAAGCGCCCGGGTCCCGCTCGGCGCGGCGAGGGCCGGAATCGTTGACGCTACTTCGCATTGCGCACTAGTGTGCAATGCGTGGACACCACACAGTTGTTGAAGGGCGTGCTCGATCTGGCCGTCCTGGCCGTCCTTCGGGAGGAGGACGGCTACGGTTACGACATCCTGCGCCGGCTCCGCGAGGCCGGCCTGGAGGAGATCGGCGACGCCTCGGTCTACGGCACGCTGCGCCGCCTCTTCGCCGCCGGCCTGCTCACCACCTACGTCGTGCCGAGCGAAACCGGCCCGCACCGCAAGTACTACTCACTCAACGCCGCCGGGCGTGACCAGTTGACCCGCTCCGGCAAGCTCTGGCGCTCGTTCGCCACCACAATGGACACTCTGCTCGACGATCGGGGGCTGGCGGCATGACCGTCACGGAGCAGGAGATCACCGACTACGTGGCGCGGGTCCGGGCCGCTCTGGCCGACCTGCCGCCCGACCGGCTCAACGAGCTGACCGAGGATCTCGCCGACCATCTCACCGAGGTCGCCGCCGAGGCCGAGGGCACCCTCGTCGAGCGGCTGGGTGAGCCGGAGACGTACGCCGCCGAGCTGCGCGCCGCTGCCGGCGTCGGCGTGGGCGGTGGGCGCAACCTCGACCAGCGGGTCGCCACCGCCGTGGTCCGGCTCCGCGGCCGGCTGCGCGCGATCGACACCCGGCTCGGCCCACCCCTGGGGTACGCGACGGCCAGCGACTTCCTCCGTCTGCTGCGCCCGGGCTGGTGGGTAGCGCGCGGCTATCTGGCGGCGATGCTGGTCACCGTGATCACCACGGGTGGGAGTTTCGGTCTGCTGCCCCGGTTCGGTGGGGAGCTGCTGGCCGGCCTGATCATGCTCGTCGGTTTCGTGCTCGCCTCGATCTGGCTCGGTCGCCGATCCGGTCAGTTGAGCCGCTGGCCACGGTCCGCCTTGCAGGTCGGCAGCGCGGTGCTTGTGGTGTTCGCGCTCTCGGCCCTGATGCAGGCCGAGAACCGGATGCGCTACGGCGACTACGGCTACGACCCGACGTCTGTCGACAACCCGTACGACCGGATCAGGGACGTCTTCGTCTACGACAGCGAGGGTCGGCTGGTGGAGAACGCCCGGCTCTTCGACGAGAACGGCAACCCGATCCGGCTCGGCTATCCGGACTGCGCCGACCCGGCCGCGGCCTACGGCAATCCGCTGCTGCGGGCCTACCCGTACTGCCCGGACCAGGCGCCCTTCGGGCCGCGAGGCCCGGGCATGCCCGGCCGGCCGACGAGCGGGCCGCAGCCGACCGGCACGTCGACGCCGAGCGAGACCCCGGCGGTTCCGACCCCTGCGCCGAGCACGGCGAGCCCGAGCGTGACGCCGAGTGCCACACCGAGTGGCGACCCGACCCCGACCGCGACGAGCTGACGGGTGATGTGAACCAGATCATGCACACGATGCTGGGAAATAGCTGAACGGACGAGGCGAGCGGGACGACACCGGAAATCAATGATCGTTACGGTGTCGTCTGCTCATCCACCCCTCGGAAGGAACCCCCGTGTCAGAGCAGGTCGCACCGCCCCCCGCGTCCGACGCCGCGCCGCAGCAGCCGGCCGTCGAGACGCCCGCCCAGCCGGGTGTCGAGACGCCGCCCCCGGCCGAGCCGGAGGCGAAGAAGTCCGGTGGGAAGAAGGCGCTCGGCATCATCGGCGCGATCGTCGTGTTTCTCGTCGTCGCCGGCCTGAAGTTCGGTCTCGGCGCGGCGATCGGCAACTTCCTGAACAAGGACGAGACGGCCGACGCCAAGGCCGGCGACTGCATCGCCGAGCTGCCCGAGATCAAGGGCGACAAGGAGGAGGAGGTCGACGGCGCCAAGGTCGTCGAGTGCACCTCCACCGACGCCGCGTACAGCGTGGTCGGCCGGATCGACGGGCAGACCGAAGCCCAGGCCAAGGCCGAGACCACCTGCAACGAGTTCTTCAAGGAAGACCAGGAGGGGTACGTCTTCTACAGCATCGAGTCGGGCAAGAAGGGGTACGTGCTCTGCCTGACCAAGAAGGCCTGACCGAAAAGGTCAGACCGAGCTGAGAGACCGATGACGGCGGTGGGGGAGCGTTCCCCGCCGCCGTCGGCATACCCCCGGTCACCGTCCGGCGAACAGGAGGTGAATGCCACTGTTCCGGCGTCTTCCCGGCGGAGGCGCGGCATGGCAGGCTACCGGCACGTAGGACCACTGGGCGACCAGCCAACGATGACTGACCGCTAGGAGGACGGCCGATGGGCGACATGGTGAGCTACCGCAGCAACGGGGGTACGAGCGAGGGGTATCTCGCGATACCCGCCAGCGGCACGGCCAGTCCCGCCGTCATCGTCATCCAGGAGCGGTGGGGCCTCGTCCCGCACATCCGGTCGGTCGCGGACCGGTTCGCCGAGGCCGGCTTCGTCGCCCTCGCCCCGGACTTCTACCACGGTGAGACCACCAGCGAGCCGGACGAAGCGCAGCGTCTGCTGCTGGCGATGCGGATGGACGAGGCGGCGAAGGACATCGCCAGCGCCGCCGACTACCTCGCGGGGCGGCCGGAGGTCACCGGCAAGGTCGGCGCCGTCGGGTTCTGCGCCGGTGGCAGCCTCGCCCTCTGGTCGGCGACCCTCTCCGAGCGGATCGTCGCCACCGCCGGCTTCTATCCCGTGCTGCCCTGGGAGTCGATGCGCCCCGACTGGGTCGACTACGCCGGCAAGACGGCCGTCATCCACTGCTCCGAAGAGGACGGCACCTCGGCCGCCGAGGGTGTGCAGACCGCACGCCGGGCCATCGAGGAGGCCGGCGGCACCTGCCAGCTCTACGACTACCCGGGCACCTCGCACTCGTTCTTCAACGACGACCGGCCAGAGGCGTTCGACCAGCGTTCCGCCGCCAGCGCCTGGGCCCGCACCCTCGAACTCTTCCGGGCCAAGCTTGGCTGAG
>NZ_JBFAPG010000140.1:0-12556 GCF_040675595.1 Micromonospora sp. NPDC049580 | reverse complement strand
CCGCACCGGCTTCGGAGCCGGTGCGGCCGTCCTTCGTTTCCGCCTCAGCGGGCTCGGCGGCGCTCCAGGAACTCGGTCATGCGGCGGTGCTTCTCCTCGTCCTCGAAGAGCACCGCCTGGCTGACCAGGTCGAGCTGCGGATGTGCGGCGGCGGGCGCGTCCACCGCCAGCTTGGTGAGGCGCAACGCCAGCGGGGAGCCCTGCGCCATCTCGTCGAGCAGCCCGTGCGCCACCGTCAGCAGGTCGCCGGGCTCGTCCACCACCCGGTTCACCAGACCGATGCGCAGCGCCTCGGCGGCGTCCACCCGCCGGCCGGTGAACAGCAGTTCCTTGGCCCGGCCCTCGCCGATGAGGGCGGGCAGCCGGTGGGTCGCGCCCGCGCCGGCCAGAATGCCCAACCGCACCTCCGGCTGGCCGAAGACCGCCCGCGCCGTGCACACCCGCAGATCGCAGGCGTACGCCAGCTCCGCGCCACCGCCCAACGCCGGGCCGTCGACGGCGGCCACGCTCGGCATCGGCAGCGCCCTGATCCGGGCGAAGGCCGCCGAGTTGATCGCGGCCAGCGCGTCCGTGCGGCCCCGTTCGCGGAGCTGACCGATGTCGGCGCCGCCGGCGAAGATGCCCTCCGCGCCACCGGTCAACAGCAGCAGTCGGGGGTGCGCCTCCAGCTCGGCGCAGACCTGGTGCAGCTCGGCGATCAGGTCGGCGTCGATGGCGTTGCGCTTCTCGGGCCGGGCCAGCGTCACCACGAGCCGATCCGGCCGCTCCTCGATCCGCAGACCGCTCACCGTGCCCACCCTCCGTTCACCACCGCGCTCACCGCTTGACCCCGCCGTCCCAGTGGTAGAAGCCGTGCCCGGACTTCTTGCCCAGCCGGCCGGCGGCCACCATCTCCACCAGCAGCTCCGGCGGCGCGAAGCGGTCCCCGTACGCGGCCTGGAGGGTGCGGGCGATGTCCAGCCGCACGTCCAGGCCGACCAGGTCGGTGAGTTCCAACGGCCCGATCGGGTGTCGGTAGCCCAGCACCATCGCCTTGTCGATGTCGGCCGGGCTGGCCACCCCGTCGGCGACCATCCGGATCGCCTCCAGCCCCAGGGTGACCCCGAGCCGGGAGGTGGCGAAGCCGGGCAGGTCGCGTACGACGACGGGGTCCTTGCCGAGCCGGCCGGCGAGCGCGACGGCCGCCGCGGTGGTCTCCTCGGCGGTAGCCGGGCCAACCACGATCTCCAGCAGCGCCATCGCCCAGACCGGGTTGAAGAAGTGCAGGCCGAGGAAGCGCTCGGGCGCGTCCAGGCCCGCGGCCAACTCGCCGATGGCGATGCTCGACGTGTTGCTCGCGAGCAGGGCCGGGCTCAGGGCGGCGGCGTCCCGCAGCACCGTCCGCTTGAGGTCGAGCCGCTCCGGCACCGCCTCCACGAGCACTCCGGGAGCGGGGGCGACCTCGGCGAGGCTCGGGCGCAGCGTCACTCGCTCCCGGTTCGCGGCGGCCTCGTCGGCGGTCAGCTTGCCGCGCTGCACCGCCCGCTCCCACAGGTCGGCGAGCCGGGTCAGCGCGGTCGCGCCCCGGGCTGGGTCCACCTCGACCAGCTCGACGGCGTGCCCGGCTCCGGCCGCCACGTACGCGATGCCGAGCCCCATCGTGCCCGCACCGACGACCACGAAACGATCGTTCATCACGCCTCCCTGTCCGCCCCGGTGGCGCGCGGGGTCCCCGCCACGCCGGCCCGGGTGCTCGGCCCGCTCCGCTCGCTCATGGTGCGACCCTAAACAGCACGACGAACCCGCCCAGGCTTGGGGGAGCGCTCGATCGGGTACGTACGGCCTGTCAACCCAGAGGGAAGGACCGCATCGAGATGAGCCAGGCACCGGAGAGCGTCACCACCGGGGAGAGCACCAACTCCGAGACCGTGGAGACCCGGGGCGACGAGCGGGTCGACCTGCTGCGCGCCGACACCAACAACGACGGCAAGACCGACGTGTGGGTGGTGGACACCGACGGCGACGGCAAGGCCGACCTGTTCCAGTTCGACACCGACGGTGACGGCAAGGTGGACATCACCATGGTCGACATCGACGAGGACGGCACCCCCGACGAGGTGGTCGACGGCGATGGCGGCCTCCCGCCCGAGCAGCTGCCCCCGACCGTCCAGGTCTGATCTGCCGAAAAAAGGGGGGCCCTCCGACGAGGGTCCCCCTTTCCGGTCAGCCGGCGAGGCGCAGGGTGGCCAGGTAGTAGGGCGCGTCGCGGTCGTCCACATCGGTCAGCTGCCAGTCGCTGCCGTGCACCAGCTCGGCGAACTCGTCCGGCGAGCAGACCAGATAGTCGAACCACTCGGTGCCCAGCTCCCGGTAGCGCAGCCGTAGTCGCAGCTGGCCACCGAGCCGGCCCCGGCGGCGGTTGCGCTCGTGATAGCCGGTGTGCAGCGGGTCGCGGGTGCCGTACGGGTTGGTGCCGTGCGCGATGATCTGCGCCCCCGGTCGGGCCAGCGCGGCGAGCGCGGCCAGGAACACTGGTGCCCGCTCCCGCCCCTCGAACAGCCCGAGGTTGTTGCCGAGCAGCAGGAACGTGTCGTACCGCTGGCCGTCGGCGACGTGCGTGTCCACCGTGCCGTGCACCAGCCGCCGTACGCCGCGACGCCCGCTGACCGCGAGCGCGCCCGCCGACGTGTCCAGCCCGGTGACCGGCACGCCACGCTCCTGGAGCAGCAGCGCGATCCGGCCGGCCCCGGTGCCGACGTCCAGCGTCTCGCCCCGGGCCCGGTCGACGGCCCGGTGGTCGTACGGCTGCCAGTCGGCTGGCCCGTCGAGGTAGTGCGCGGCCGGAGCGCCGTTGATCAGGCCGTCGTCCCGTTCGATGATCTCGATGACCGGCCGGGGCAGCCGCCCGCCGACCATGGGCCGGGGCCCGACCCCGGTGGCCACGGCGAGCGCATCCCGCAGCAGTTCGCCGACCACGTCACCGATTAGAGGCTCCCCCGTCACGGGGTTCACGCTATCCGGCCACTGATTGCCCGCGGCGGCCGTATCCTGGCGGCGTGACCACGCTGGACCGGCTGTCGGCCGAGAAATATCTTCTGCTCACGACCTTCCGCAAGGACGGTCGGGCGGTGCCGACCCCGGTCTGGGCGGTCCGCGACGGAGACGCGTTGGCCGTCTGGACCCGGGCCGACTCGGGGAAGGTGAAGCGGATCCGCCACAACGGCGAGGTGACCGTGGCCCCGTGTGACGTCCGGGGCCGGCCGCACGGGGCGGAGGTGCCCGCCCACGCGACCCTCTACGGTGGCCGCGACACGGGCCGGGTGCGCGACCTGCTCAAGCACAAGTACCGGCTGATCGGCCGCCTCAGCCTGCTCGGCAGCCGGCTGCGCCGCGGCGAGGGCGGCACGGTCGGCATCCGGGTCACGCTGACCGAGGGGCAGCGCTGAGGGCGGGCACGACAAAGGGCGGCGGATCGAGATCCACCGCCCTTTGTCGGAAAAACTCGTACCGGCTCAGTCGCCCTGCCGCTGCTGCGGGATCTGACCCTGCAGCAGCGCCCTGACCTCCGACTCGCGGTATCGACGGTGGCCACCCAGGGTGCGGATGGCACTGAGCTTGCCCGCCTTCGCCCACCGGGTCACCGTCTTCGGGTCGACACGGAACATCGACGCCACCTCGGCCGGTGTGAGTAGCGGCTCTGGTTCGTGCGTTCGCGATGCCATCGGTCACTCCTCCACATGTATAGACATCGGCCGGGGTCCCGCCGGCCGACGCGTCTCCCATGGTCCGGCTAGTCCCCGATGTCCGACATGGGCCGAACGGATGAAGGTCCCTAGACGGACGGATGAACCATGCCCGATTTTTACGACTTTTACACGGCAGAAACTACCTTATTCGGACTCATGATCACGGTTCGTGATGCGTCAACTACGAGCGCACCTCGCCTTGGGAGCGCTTCTGGGGTGAAATGCCCTAGTTGCACCGCTCCAGCAGCTGCACGGCACGCCACCGGGCCACCAACTTGTCGTACGCGGCGGACGCCTCCTCGGCCTCGCCGCGCGACAGCCCGGCAAGGCCACCGGCGACCAGCTCCGGCGAGTCGTCCGCGGCGAGGGTCTCGTCGGAGAGCAGGGCGACCAGGCCGCCGTAGTCCAGCTCCACCACCGAGCGCGGGTGGAACTCCTCCAGCCAGCGGGCCGCCTCCTCCACCGCCTCGGTGATCGGCGCCTCGCCCACCGACTTACGCAGCACCGACAGCGCCCGCGACGATCGGCGACGGGCCTTGGAGATCTCCGTCCGGTAGCGCAGCGCCCGCCGGCCCGGTTCGGTGACCAGGTCCCGTTCCGCCGGGTCGAAGAGCACGAACCACCGCAGCGGCACGCCCCAGGTGGCGATCTGCTCGTGCACCCGGGGCACACCGTGCTCCAGCACCCGGGCGCCGCTGCGCCAGTCGTCGACGACCGCCCTGGCCTGCCCGGCGAGCACCGGCGGCACGAAGGCGTCGGCGAGCACCGAGGGCACCCCGTCCCGGGCGTTGAGCGCCGCCTCGGCGACCCGGATGCGCAGGTTCCAGGGGCAGACCAGCAGGCCGTCGTCCGTCTCCAGGACGTACGCCTCCTCGGGCAGGTCGGGCAGCCGGGTCCAGCCCGCGCCCAGCGCCTCGATCACCGCCGTCCGCTGGCGGCCGGGCCCCTCGACCGGGGCGACCGCCCGCCCTTCGGAGACGTAGCGGCGCCAGTAGCTCTGCCGGTCCCGGTCGAAGGCGGTCAGCGGCTCGTACACGCGCAGGTAAGAAGCGAAGAGCGACGGCACCGCGCGATCCTCCCACGAACCGCACCCGTACGGGCCCAGCGGCCGGACCACGCGCGCCGCAACGTGAGATGACGCCGGCACGTCGGGCGGCCGCTCGGCGGCCGATACTAGGCTCGACCGCACCGGCAGCATCCCCGCCGGGGTCCACCAGGTCCGCGTCCCACAAGGAACGCACACCACCGTAGGAGCCAGTCATGGGCGTATTCGCGAGCACCGACGACCCGGTATCGACCGGTCACGAACAGGTCGTCTTCTGCCAGGACAAACAGAGCGGCCTGAAGGCGATCATCGGGATCTACTCCACCGCGCTGGGGCCCGCGCTCGGCGGCACCCGCTTCTACCCCTACGACAGCGAGGACGACGCGCTCGCCGACGTGCTCGACCTGTCCCGCGGGATGGCGTACAAGAATGCTCTCGCCGGGCTGGACCTGGGCGGCGGCAAGGCCGTCATCTGGGGCGACCCGGAGCAGATCAAGAGCGAGGCGCTGCTGCGCGCGTACGGCCGCTTCGTGGAGTCGCTGGCCGGCCGCTACTACACCGCCTGCGACGTCGGCACCTACGTCGCCGACATGGACATCATCGCCCGCGAGACCCGGTACGTGACCGGCCGCAGCGTCGAGCACGGCGGCGCCGGCGACTCCTCGATCCTGACCGCGTGGGGTGTCTTCCAGGGGATGCGGGCCGCCGCCGAGCACGTCTGGGGCACGCCGAGCCTGCGTGGCCGGCGCGTCGGCGTGGCGGGCCTCGGCAAGGTCGGCAAGTACCTGACCGGGCACCTGCTGGAGGACGGCGCGGAGGTGGTCGCCACCGACGTCAACCCGAAGGCCCTGGCCTGGGTGCGCGCGAACCACCCGCAGGTCACCCTGGTGGACGACGCCACCGCGCTGGTCGCTGCGGACATCGACGTGTACGCCCCGTGCGCGCTGGGCGGCGCGCTGAACGACGACACGGTGCCGGCGCTGCGCGCGAAGGTGGTGACCGGGGCGGCGAACAACCAGCTCGCGCACCCGGGCATCGAGAAGCTGCTGGCCGACCGGGGCATCCTCTACACCCCGGACTACGTGGTCAACGCCGGCGGCGTGATCCAGGTGGCCGACGAGATCGAGGGCTTCAACTTCGAGCGGGCAAAGCTGCGGGCCACCCGGATCTACGACACCACCCGCGAGATCCTGCACCTGGCGGACGCCGAGGGCGTGCCGCCGGCGGTCGCCGCGGACCGGTTGGCCGAGCGGCGGATGGCCGAGGTCGGTCGGCTGCGCACGATCCACCTGCGCTGACCCCTCCCGGAGCCGGAGGCGGATCGACCGAGATCCGCCTCCGGGCCTCCCGCGCCGGTCCGACTCGGTAAGCTGAGGCCGGGTCAAGTTTGGCGTGTTTTGTCCGGTGTCACGGGTGCTCTTCGTTCCGCTCCTTACCAGGTACACTGGGTGACGGCCGGATCGCCGCGACGCGCAGAGCCGGCCGACGGTAACCCGAGGTGCCGAACGATGGCATCCCCATGTACCGTAAGAGCCACGAGAGATGCCTGACGTCATCGGGGCCCGCCTTCGGGCTGCCCCGCATTCTGTGCGAGGGGGTCGAGCCATGGGGCGCGGCCGTGCTAAGGCCAAGCAGACGAAGGTGGCCCGGGAGTTGAAGTACCACTCCCCGAACACCGACCTCACCGCCTTGCAGCGCGAACTGGCGGGTGCTGGTAAGTCTGAGCACCACTTCGACGACGACTCGAAAGAGTTCGTCGACGACGATGATGAGAATCACGCGGACGACGACCCGGATCCCTGGGTCCGACCGACCCGCTGACCTCTCGACGCAGCTGAGCACGCGGTGACCCCCGCGTGCTCACGCATGTGCCCATCGGGAGCGAGACCGGTGCCGATCATCAGGGGCCTGCCCTGGCCGGAGGTCACTCCGGCCGGCCGACAGGCCCCTGATCACGGTCGGCCTCAGCGCGGGCGGTTGTTCCAGTTGTAGAAGGTCGGGATGTTCTCGAAGTGGTTCCAGGCGCAGACCGCGCTGACGCCGTCTCCGCCCGACACCTCCGCCCGCAGCCGCCGCGCGTCCTCGGCTTCCTGAAGCAGCGCGACGAGCCCGGGGGCGGCCTCCCGCACCCGCTTGGTCACTCCGTCCGGGGCGTCGTCCGCTTCGCGCTCAGGCCGCCGGTGACTGGTGGTCTCGGGCATGCTCCAACACTCCCTCCAATAGGCGGATCTTGCTGTTGCGGCAGTGCTCGGTCTCCGTACCGTCAAAACGCCCCAGCTCGAAGTAACGGTTGGCGGCATGACCGCCGCCGCAGAAGCCGAAGTACGGGCAGGACGCCCGGCACGCCTCCACGCCCCCCAGGAACTCGCCCACCCAGGGCGTCGACGCCGCGTCCGTCAGGATCCGGGCCAACGGAGTGGCCAGCACGTTCCCGCTGCTGAAGTCGCCGTAGTGCGGATCGGTGAACCCGGCCAGCTCCGGGGAGAGCACGGTCACCGAGCCGTCGTGCCCGATGGTCGGGATCGGGTCCAACCGACGGGGCAACACGCCGTCCGCCGCGCCGTCGAGCACCGCCGCCGCGTACCGCAGCGACCACTCGACCTCGCGAAGGTGGATCCGGGGCTCCTTGCGCCAGGCCGACACCAACTCGGCCCAGAACGCCGTCACCGCCGCCGCGTCATGGCTGTTGTCGCGGGTGTTGACGCCCTCGGTCTCCTCGATGTTGATGCCCAGCACGTCGCAGCCCAGCCCGAGGAAGTAGTCGTACAACTCGGCGGCGAGCCCCGGCGCCGGCCGGGACACCACGGCCAGCGCGGAGAAGGGCAGCCCGTGTCGGCGCAGCGCCGCCACACCGCGCAGGATCCGGTCGTACGCCGGCTGACCGCCACGGTTGACCCGGTCGCCATTGCGTTCGGCGGGCCCGTCCACGCTCACACTCACCCGCACCTCGTGCCGGGCGAAGAACGCGCACCACTCGTCGTCGATCAGCGTGGCGTTCGTCTGCACGTGGTGCTCGACCTCGGGCCCGAAGGGCGCGATCAGGTCGGCCAGGTGCTCCCGACCGGCGGCCAGCGGCTCGCCGCCGTGCCACACGACGGAAAAGCGACCGGCCGCCGCCCACGGGTTGACCGCCGCTGCCACCGCCTCGGCCACCGGCACCGACATCCGCCGGTCAGCGGCCCGAAACGGCAGGTAGCAGTACGCACAGTCGAGGTTGCAGAGGGTCGTCGGCTGCATGACGACGTACGACGGGACCGCGGCCAGACCGCGCATCCCGCTGAACGACGGTTCCCCCGCAGCCATCACCCTCCTCCGCCCAGCCTGAGCCCTTCAGGCTAGGCGGCACTGGCCACTCGGGTGAAGCCCTGATCAGGTGCCCGTACGATCACCGGAGCGTGATCATCCGCGAGTGTGCTGACCGACCATCTGCACGTTGCCGGTGCCTTCGATGATCTCGCCAGCCTGCCACGCCTCGACCCCACGGCCGGTCAGGGTGGCCAGCGCACGGTCGGCGTCCTCGGCCGAGACGATCGCGAACATGCCGACACCCATGTTGAAGGTCGACTCCATGTCGTGGTCGTCGATCCGGCCCTTCGACTGGATCAGGTCGAAGATCGGCTGCGGCTTCCAGGTGGACCGGTTGACCACCGCGTCGACGTGCTCCGGCAGCACCCGGACCAGGTTGCCGGGGATGCCGCCGCCGGTGATGTGGGACAGCGCCCGCACGTCGGCCTCGGCGATCAGCTTGAGGCAGTCCTTGGCGTAGATCTTGGTCGGGGTGAGCAGCTCCTCACCCAGGGTCCGCTGCCGACCGAAGTCGTCGATCACGATGTCCAGACGCATCCGGGCCGCGCCCAGCAGCACGTGGCGGACCAGGGAGTAGCCGTTGGAGTGCAGGCCGGAGGAGCGCATGGCGATCACCACGTCGCCCACCTCGACCCGCTCGGGGCTGAGGATGTCGGCTTCCTCGACCACGCCCACGCCGGTGGCGGAGATGTCGTACTCGTCCGGGCGCAGCACACCGGGGTGCTCAGCGGTCTCCCCGCCCAGCAGCGCGCAGCCCGCGTACCGGCAGCCGTCGGCGATGCCCGCGCCGATCTCGGCCACCTTGTCCGGAACGACCTCGCCGGTGGCGATGTAGTCGAGCAGGAACAGCGGCTCGGCGCCACAGGCCACCAGGTCGTCGACGACCATCGCGACCAGGTCGATGCCGACCGTGTCGTGGATGTCCATCTGCTGGGCGATCACCAGCTTGGTGCCCACACCGTCGGTCGAGGACGCCAGGATCGGGCTCTTGTACTTCTTCGTGTCCAGCCGGAACAGGCCGGCGAAGCCGCCGAGGTCACCCAGCACCTCGGGGCGACGGGTCTGGCGCACCTTCGACTTGAGCAGCTCCACCGCGCGGTCACCCGCGTCGATGGAGACCCCGGCGTCGGCGTACGAGACCGAGCGTTTACGGGCCTGACGGCCAGCACCGCCCGTCCACGGCTGGTGGTCGCCGCCAGCGCCGGTCGGGCTGCTTCCTGCGCCGCTGCGCTCGGACACGTGCGTCACGGTTCTCCCCTTTGTGGTTCTCGGTGCCGCGCCGGCGGTGGCCGGGCCGCGCCGGTTGGTGCTACGGGCGGTTTGCGGTCACGCCACCCGGAGTGGCGACGAGCGGGCCGAAGCTGTCCGGGGCTTCCGGCGTCGCGTTGGCGACCCGGCGGCCCACCCCTTCGAGGACGTGCTTGCCGATCAGGTTGCCGGCCGGCAGCTCGATCGGGTACTCCCCATCGAAACACGCCCGACACAGCCGGGTCTTCGGCTGCTCGGTCGCGGCGATCAGGCCAGGAAGCGAGACGTAACCCAGCGTGTCGGCGCCGATGGAACGCCGGATGCCGTCGTTGTCCAACCCGTTGGCCAGCAGCTCCGCCCGAGTGGCGAAGTCGATGCCGTAGAAGCACGGCCAGCTGACCGGCGGGGAGGAGATCCGGACGTGCACCTCCAGCGCCCCCGCCTCGCGCAGCATCCGCACGATGGCCCGCTGCGTGTTGCCGCGCACGATCGAGTCGTCCACGACCACCAGCCGCTTGCCGCGGACGTTCTGCCGCAGGGGGTTGAGCTTGAGCCGGATGCCCAGCTGGCGCAGGGTCTGCGATGGCTGGATGAAGGTGCGGCCCACGTACGGGTTCTTCATCAGGCCCGCGCCGTAGGTGATGCCGGACGCCTCCGCGTAACCGATCGCGGCCGGCGTGCCGGACTCGGGCACCGGGATGACCAGATCGGCCTCCACCGGGTGCTCCTTGGCCAGCTGACGACCGATCTGCACCCGCGCCGCGTGCACGTTGCGCCCGGCGATGGTGGCGTCCGGGCGGGCGATGTAGACGTACTCGAAGAGGCAGCCCTTCGGCTCCGGCGACGCGAACCGGGTGGAGCGCAGCCCCTCCTCGTCGATCGCGATCAGCTCACCGGGCTCGACCTCGCGCACCACGCTGGCGCCGACGATGTCCAGCGCGGCGGTCTCGCTCGCCACCACCCAGCCACGCTCCAGCCGGCCGAGCACCAGCGGGCGCACGCCGTGCGGGTCGCGGGCCGCGTACAACGTCGACTCGTCCATGAAGACGAAGCTGAACGCCCCGCGCAGCTGCGGCAGCACCTCGAGCGCGGCCGCCTCGACGGACAGGTCCGGATGGCTGGCCAGCAGCATGGTCACCAGCGAGGTGTCGTTGGTCGAGCCGTCCGCGACCAGGCCGCGCTCGGCGACCTCCTTCTCCAGCTCGGCGGTGTTGACCAGGTTGCCGTTGTGGGCCAGCGCGATGGTCGTGCCGGAACTTGTCGACCGGATGGTCGGTTGGGCGTTCTCCCAGTTGGAGGCGCCGGTCGTGGAGTAACGGGCGTGGCCGATCGCCAGGTGGCCGCGCAGGCTGGCCAGGGTGGGCTCGTCGAAGACCTGGGCCACCAGGCCGAGATCCTTGTAGACCACCACGCCCGAGCCATCGCTCACCGCGATGCCTGCGGCCTCCTGGCCACGGTGCTGCAGGGCGTAGAGGCCGAAGTAGGTCAGGTTGGCGACCTCTTCACCGGGGGCCCAGACACCGAAGACGCCGCAGGCGTCCTGGGGGCCGGGTCGTTGGGGGTCAAGGTCGTGGCTCAGCCGGCCGTCGCCTCGGGGCACTACCGCTCCCTCATGCTGGTCTGGACCGGCCTGGCGGGGATCACGGTGCGGATCCACACTCCTCGGCCGGGACCACTGTCGTCGCCTGACAGTGTACGCGAGTCGCCGTCGATACAGATAGTCACGATTTCCCTGCCGAGAGTCACGATCACTCGGACATCCGCGCAGCTAGAGGGGCAGGTACGCCGAGAGGTCCGCCCGGATGCCACTCACCTGAACGCGACCATCGGTGACCGCTTCGGCCCACGCGATCCGGCCGGTGGCCAGCCCCAACCAGGTCTGCGGGGACATCTCGACCACGTTCGGCGGGTTTCCCCTGGTGTGTCGAGGACCGGGAACGCACTGGATCGCACCGTATGGTGGGACGCGCACCTCCACCGATCGGCCGGGGGCGCGCTCCGCGAGGACGGCCAACAAGGACCGGACCGCCTCCCGGAGTACCGGCCGTTCGGGCGTACGACCCTCGTCAAGCGCCGACAAAGCCGCCGCCACGGCGGCGGACTTACTGTGCGGAGAGGACACGACGGGACGATACGACGCACAGGTGAAGCACTCGACGCTGGCCCTGGGTCGCGCCGATCCAGTCAGACAAGGCATAGTGGCCGACGGCGTATTCGTACCGTGATGATCCCCGGCCCGGCGCCCCGCCGGTCAAGGGAAGTCAGCCCGGAAGGCGGTGGACGTGTCAACACACCGACGTGCCTGGAAGCAGCGGGCCGGTGTGGTCGTAGCGCTGGTTGCCGGCGCTCTGCTCGCCGTCCCCGCCACACCAGCCCTGGCCGCAGAGGTCGACGTCTCCCCCGGCTCGGTCACCGTGAACGCCGGAAGCGACGCCACGATCACCGTGCGCGTCACTCCCGGTGACAACGACCGGAAGGCCAAGATCAGTCTCTCCGGCCTGCCGTCCGGCGTCAGCTGCGCCAGCGGCTGCGGCGACGTCGACTTCCCCGGCCTGGGCAACCCGCAGGCCAAGTCGGTGCTGGTCAGGATCGCCGCCAACGACAACGCCGGCGACGCGACCGCCACCGTCACGGTGGCCGTCGAGGCCGACTCCGGCCCGGACACCGCCACGGTCGCGCTGACCGTGAAGGGCAAGGCCGCGGCTCCG
Source organism: Micromonospora sp. NPDC049580 (assembly GCF_040675595.1). Classification (NCBI taxonomy): domain Bacteria; kingdom Bacillati; phylum Actinomycetota; class Actinomycetes; order Micromonosporales; family Micromonosporaceae; genus Micromonospora; species Micromonospora sp. NPDC049580. Next base: position 524 of record NZ_JBFAPG010000140.1, on the reverse strand, counting down.
CCGACGCCGCAGCAGACGCAGACCGTGAAGTCGGTGTCCGGCAAGGTGGTCAAGAAGGCCGACAACACCGCGGTGCCGAATGCCTTCGTCGTCCTGCAGGACAGCGCCGGTCACCGCTACGACGCCCTGAGCGACGGCAGCGGCAACTTCCGCTTCACCGGAAGCACCTCCGCTCCGATCGCTCCCGGGCGTATCGACCTCGGTGCGTCCTCCGACAACATCAAGGCGTTCAAGAACTTCACCGCGAGTGCCGGGCAGTCCATCACCGGCCAGCGGATCAGCCTGGAGATCAAGGTCGAGGTGACGCCCAGCGCCACGCCGTCCGCCACCGCCGAGGCCCTCCCCACCGAGGAGGCGACCGAGGAGGATGGCGAGGAGCAGCCGTCCGAGGCGGCCAGCCCGGGCGCCCCGGCGAACGCCGCCAACGAGGACGACGGCGGCGGCTTCGGGTCGTACCTGATCATCCTGCTCGGCGGCCTGCTGGTCGCGGCCGGCGTCGGCACGATCGTGCTGCTCTGGATGAA
>NZ_JBFAPG010000139.1:0-12793 GCF_040675595.1 Micromonospora sp. NPDC049580 | reverse complement strand
CGACGATCTCGGTCGCGCCGTAGGCGGGCAGGTCGAGATCCGCCGGGTGTTCGCGCAGCAGCCACACCACCAGGGGTACGACCGCCAGGGCGGCTCCGGCCACGACGAGCGCCGCCGTGCGCCACCCGTGGTCGCGCACCAGCACGGCGATCAGCGGCAGGAAGATCAGTTGGCCGGCCGCCCCGCCCGCGGTCAGCACCCCGGTGACGAGGCCCCGTCGTCGGACGAACCAGCGCCCGGTGACGGTCGCCACGAACGCCAGCGCCATCGAGCCGGCGCCCAGGCCGACGAGGACGCCCCAGCACAGCAGCAACTGCCAGCTCGCGGTCATGAAGACCGTCAGGCCACTGCCGGCGGCGACCAGCAGCAGCGCCACCGAGACCACCCGGCGGATGCCGAACCGGTCCATCAGCGCGGCGGCGAACGGCGCGGTGAGCCCGTAGAGGAGCAGGTTGACCGAGACCGCCGCGGAGATGGTGGCGAGCGGCCACCCGAACTCCGCGTGCAACGGGTGCAGCAGCACCGACGGGGTGGCGCGGAAGCCGGCCGCGCCGACCAGAGCCACGAAGGCAACGGCGGCGACGAGCCAGGCGGGGTGCAGGCGACGGTTCTTGGTCACGCTGATCAGTCTGGGTGGCGTCCTCGCTGGCGACGAGTGGCCGGAAAGCCATCAGGCGCAATAATCGGGCCATGAGCACTGGCCCGCACCGGATCGCCGTCCTCGCCCTCGACCAGGTCGTCGGCCTCGATCTGGGCACCCCGTCCCAGGTCTTCAGCACCGCCCGGGGCGCGGACGACGAGTACCGCTACGACGTGCGGGTGTGCACCCCGGGTGGGCGGCCGGTCCGCAGCACCGCCGGCTTCCAGGTGCTCCCCGACCATGGGCTGGAGCTGCTCGACACCGCCGACACGGTGATCGTCCCCGGCATCCACGACGGCGCCGCGCTGACCTCGGGCGGCATCGATCCGGAGGTGGCCGAGGCGCTGCGGTCGGCGTACGACCGGGGCGCCCGGATCATGTCGATCTGCACGGGGGCGTTCGTGCTGGCCGCGGCCGGCCTGCTCGACGGACGCCGGGCCACCACCCACTGGGCGTACGCCGAGCGGTTCCGCCGCCTGTACGACCGGGTGGACCTCGACCCGGACGTGCTCTTCATCGTCGACGACCGGGTGTTCACCTCGGCCGGAGTGGCCGCCGGCATCGACCTCTGCCTGCACGTCATCCGCCTCGACCATGGCAGCGAGGTCGCCAACCGGGCGGCCCGCCGCTGCGTGATGCCGCCATGGCGCGACGGTGGGCAGGCGCAGTACATCGAGCAGCCGGTGCCGAAGGCGACCGACACCAGCACGGCGGGCGCCCGGGAGTGGGCGCGGCAGCGACTGCACGAGCCGATCGCGCTGCGCGACCTGGCCGAGCAGGCGCGGATGAGCGTGCGCACCTTCACCCGACGCTTCCGCTCGGAGACCGGCCTGAGCCCGGCCCAGTGGCTGCTGCAACAGCGCACCGACCACGCGCGACTGCTGTTGGAGACGACCGACCTCTCCGTCGACCAGATCGCCCACCGCTGCGGCTTCGGCACGACGGCCGCGCTACGCCAGCAACTCCACCAACGCATCGGCGTGGCCCCGTCCACTTACCGCCGCACCTTCCACCCCCGCCCCGAGCTGGTCGACACGTCGCCCGCGGTCCGCACCCCGGTCTGATCGCCGCCGGCCCGGGCGCGGCGTCGGCTGCCGGCCGCTGTCGCCGCCGCTCTTCACCCAAAGACGACACGACGGTCCTGCGGGAGGCATCGCTGCGAGAAGCGATATACCTGTGAGTCATAGAAATGACTCACAGGTATACCGCTCAGCAGACCGACACCCGGGGAACGCCACCAACAGCCGGCCGCGGGCCGGGCCGGGCCGACCGAGGCCGGGGCCGAGGCGGCTCAGGTGCGGAGCAGGTGCAGTTGGGCCTGGTGTTTGGGGAGGTGGACACGGGTGTGCAGGTCCAGGGTGCGGGACCAGGGCAGCGGCTCGTCGACGATGAGGTCGAAGCCCTCGCGGAGGTGCGTCTCGACCGGGGTCTCCGCTGCCAGGCCGAGCTGATCGACGAGCCCGCACAGCCGGTCGCTGGTGCCGTGCAGCAGCGCGGTCAGGCCACGCAGACCACCCTGCTCGGCGGCGAGCGCGTCGAGCTGCGGACGGTGGATGTCCTCTTCCAGCTCGTAGTAGGCGAACGGCGACCCGGCCAGCAACGCCTCGGTGGCCTGGATCATCAGCTCGTCGTTGGCGACCAGATGCGCGACGATCTGCTCGGCGCTGAGCTGCCCCTCCGGAGCCGGACCGAACCCGCCAGCGTCCACCTCTGCGAACAGGGCGCCGTAAGCCCGCCGCAATCCCCCGCTCTCCATCCCCCCAGTCAACCCGCCCCACCGGGGGTTAGCGGCGGGATTGGCGGGAGCGAAGGTAGTCGCTGACCACGTACTCGCCCAGGTCGTCGGTGTCCGGGGTGAACATGCGGCCCCGGCTGCGCCGGGCCACCGCGTCGACGAAGCGGCGCAGACCCGGGTCGTCGCCGAGCATGAACAGGTTGAGGGTGGCGCCGTAACGGCTGAGCTTGTCCACCTCGCGGACGGTCGCCTCGATCGTCTCCGGCAGCGGCGGCCAGTGGAACAGCGCCTCACCGTCGTCCGGGTCCAGGTGGGCGGTCGGCTCCCCGTCGGTGACCACCAGGACCACCGGCTCGGCGTCCGGATGGCGTCGCAGGTGCCGAGCGGCCAGCCGCAGCGCGTGCTGAAGGTTCGTGCCCTGCTCCATGTCCGGCTCCACCGCCGCCAGCTCCTGCTGGGTGAGGGTCATCGCCTCCCGGCCGAAGCCCACGATCTGCAGGGCGTCCTGTGGGAAACGGGTCTCCATCAGGTGCGCCAACGCCAGCGCCGTCTGCTTCATCGGCCCCCAACGACCCTGCGAGATCATCGAGTACGACAGGTCGACGCAGAGCACCACTGCCGCAGACGCCCGCTTCTCGGTCTCCACCACCTCGAAGTCGTCCACCGCGAGCTGAAGCGGAACCGTCGGACCAGCCCGGCGGACCGCCCGGGTCAGCGTGCGGACCACGTCCAACGGCTGCTCGTCGCCGTACTCCCAGGGGCGGGACGCGCCGCTGACCTCGCCGGCGGCGCCCGCCGAGCGCAGGTCGTGCTGGCCGCGCGGCCCGGCGGTCAGCTCGGCGAAGACCCGCCGCAGCGCGGTCCCACCGAGGCGGCGCAGCGCCTTCGGGCTCAGCGTGAGCCCGTCCGCGTCCCGGCTCACCCAGCCCTGCCGGCGCAGCTCCCGCTCCAGCTCACGCAACCGGCGGACGTCGTCGGCGGCGTCGCGGCCCAGCGTCCGGGCCACCGCGTCGACGTCCACGTCGTCCAGCGTGGCCCCGGGGTGTTCCTGGTCGAGCTGGTCCAGCAGGTCGTCCAGCTCGCCGATCTCACCCAGTGCCCCGGCCGCGTCGGCGTAGTCCAGCGGCTGCTCGCCCCGGACCCGCTCGCCACGCCCCCACCGCAGATCCGGTCGCAGCGCCCGCAGGTTCGCGTCGAGCGCGGACAGCTCCCCGGCGAGACGGTCGCCGAGTGACTGTTGCATCAGACCGGCCAGCTCGGCGCGCTGCCGCTCGGAGAGCGAGTTCATCAGCCGCTCACCGGCCGCCGAGCGACGGGCCAGCACGTCGATCAGCTCGTCGACCGTCTCCGGCCGCTCCGGGAAGAAGTCACCGTGCCGGCGCATGAACTCGGCGAACGCGTCGGTGGTGTCCTCCGCGCGGCCGTGCCGGGCCAGCAGGTCGTTCAGGTCCCGCATCATCTCGGCGAGCCGCTGCTGCGCCGCCGGGTCGGCGGACGCGCGCACCGCGTCGCGCAGCCCGGCGAACCGCTGACCGAGTACGTCGTCGCGGAGCTGGTCGAGGATCTGCTGGTACGAGCGGCGGGCGGCCTCGCTGGCCCACTGGTAGCCGGACAACTCCTCGACCGCCCGGGCGGTGGAGCGGGGCAGGTTGTCCAGCACCGACTCGGCGAACCGCGCGTCGTCGTCGTCGCGGCCCCGCAGCTCGTCGCGCTCGGCGGCGAGGGCCTGGTCGAGCAGCGCCTGGGCTCGGGTCACCGCGCCGTCGAGATCGCCACGGCGCAGCGCCTCGCGGCGCAGCCGTCGCGCTCGGGCGGCCAGGTCGTCGAGCCCGCCACGCCCCTGCGGGCCACGGCGCAGCAGGTCGCGCAGCGCCTCCCGCAGGCTGCCGCCGGCCAGCACCTCGGCGCCGACCGCGTCCACCGCCTCGCGCACGTCGTACGGGGGCGCCAGCGGGTCCGGCCCGCCGTTCCACTGCCCGTACCGGAACCGGTTGCCGGCCATGGTCAGCCCCGGCCGCCGTAGACGGTGCGACCCGAGTCGGTCACGTCCTTGCCGAGCCGGCGGGTCAGATGCAGCCCCTCCAGCACGAACTCGACGGCGGCGGCGGCCTCCTCCGGGGTGGGCGCGTCGCCCAGACCGAGCCGGTCCAGCACCTTGGCCAGGCCGGGCACGGTGCCCACCTGGCGCAGCAGCTCGGTGGAACCGACCAGCTCGCCGGTCTCGATCGCCGTCCCGTCCTCGACCAGGGCGGTGAACCCGGACAGGTCCAGGCCGGCCAGGTGGGCGCGGAACGTCTCGGCGGTGGCGGTCCGCAGCAGGTGGGCGAGGATCTCGATCTCCCGCCCCTCCTCGCCGCTCTCGAACTCCACCTTGCCGCGCAGCGTGCTGGTCACCGACACCGCGTCGCCGACCCGTGCCACCGCGGCTTCGGGCCGACCGTCCGGGTTGCCGGAGGCGGCGAGCAGGCCGGCGCGACGCAGCGCGGCACCGGCGACCGTCTCGGCGGCGGCGATCGCGAACCGGGCGGAGACGCCCGAGCGCGGGTCCACCGACGGGGACTCCCGCACCGCGCGGGCGAACCGGGCCAGCACCTCCAGCACGTGCTCCGGGACGGTGGCCACCAGGTCGGCCTCCTGGCGGATCAGCGCCAGCTCCAACTCCAGGTCGACCGGGTAGTGGGTACGGATCTCGGCGCCGAACCGGTCCTTGAGCGGGGTGATGATCCGGCCCCGGTTGGTGTAGTCCTCCGGGTTGGCGCTGGCCACCAGGAGCAGGTCCAGCGGCAGCCGCAGCTGGTAGCCGCGGACCTGGATGTCCCGCTCCTCCAGCACGTTGAGCAGCGCCACCTGGATCCGCTCGGCCAGGTCGGGCAGCTCGTTGACGGCGAAGATGCCCCGGTTGGTACGCGGCACCAACCCGAAGTGGATGGTCTCCGGATCACCGAGGGTGCGTCCCTGGGCGATCCGGATCGGGTCGACGTCACCGATCAGGTCGCCGACGCTGGTGTCGGGGGTGGCGAGTTTCTCGCCGTAGCGCATCGAGCGGTGCAGCCAGCCGATCGGCAACTCGTCGCCGGCCTCGGCGACCTGGGCGACCGACGCGGGGGTGAGCGGGTGCATCGGGTGCTCGTTGAGCACCGAGCCGGGAATCACGGGGGTCCACTCGTCGAGCAGCCCGCCCAGCGCGCGGATCAGTCGGGTCTTGCCCTGGCCGCGCTCACCGAGCAGTACCATGTCGTGCCCGGCGAGCAGAGCCCGCTCGACCTCGGGCAGGACGCTGTCGTCGTAGCCGACGATGCCGGGGAAACGGGTCTCGCCGGAGCGCATCCGGGAGAGAAGGTTGTCGCGGAGTTCCTGCTTGACGGTGCGGTACTGGTGACCGGCCGCGCGCAGCGCGCCGAGCGTGCCGGGCAGGTCGGCCGGTGGAACCGGGATTACCGGGGTAGGCGCAGTCACCCGAGTAACGCTAGCTCACATTCGCGGGGGCACCCCGGGCATCGAGGGGCACCCCCGCTGCCACCGTCAGCCCCGGCCGCAGCGCCCGCAGGCCCCCCGGCGGCGCAGGTGGTACGCGTAGGTCGCCGCGGCGAGCGCCACGCCCCACAGCGGCCAGAGCAGCATCGGCGCCCCGGTCAGGCTGACGCCGCCGCCGGTGAGTTCCCAGAACCTGGGGTTGCTGAGCAGCCCCAGGCTGGCCGCGGTCACCGCGATGGCGACCAGGGTGGCCGGCACCACGGCCAGCAGCACCGGCACCCGGCGACCGGCGAGCCCGACCATCCAGCGCGGGAACCGCTCGCCCCAGCGCTGCACCAGCCCGAGGGTGAGGATCGCACCGACGGTGGCGAACGCGCCCAGCCCGAACCCGGCCCAGACCAGCCCGCTGTCCTGCATCTCGGTCAGGAACTCGCGGGAGATGCCGAGCGGGATGCCGGCCGCCCAGGCGAACCGGGTCGACGCGTACGTCAGGGGAATCGCCGCCGCGATGCCGGCGGCCCACCGACCCCAGCGCGCGGCGGCGGCCGGGGTGGTCCACCCCCGGTCGGTGTCGTCCCGCCCGCAGCCGACGCAGGCCCCGGCGGTGCGGCGCTGCCAGACGAGCACCGTCCCGGCCAGCAGCAGCCCGCCGGCCAGCGCGGCGAACCGGCCGAACAGCGCCCAGTTGAAGACGTCGGAGTACTCGACCGGCGGCCAGCCGAAGGGCGCACCGACGATCAGGATCGGCAGGTAGCCGAGGACGATCAGCACCCGCGCGTCCGGGACGACCACGGCGAGTCCGAACGCCACCGCCCAGCCGTAGCCGGCCAGCAGCGCCCGCAGCGGACCGGGCGGGCGGACCGCCGGGCGGCTCATGGCCAGGGCGGCCACCGCGGCGGTGAGCAGGACGCCGGCGAAGAGCGGGGTGGCCAGGTCCACCGGCACCAGGCGCAGCAGGTTGACGTCGCCGCCGTGCCTGTCGTTCGTACCGAACGGATAGCCGGCGCCGGTGAGTGTGCCAACCAGGGCGAGTACGCCCCACAGGCCGAGCCAACCGGCGGCCAGCGGGGCGAGCCGGTCCGGCCAGCGGGAGTCGGAACGGGGTCGGGATGCAGTGATCGTCGTCATGCTCCCAGCCTCGACCGACAGCCGGTCGAAGCCCTCCCGGCCGGCGGTGAACCCGCTCCCCCGGGTGGGGGACCGATCAGCCGGACGGGGTGACGAAGCCGGACTCGTAGGCGGCGATCACGGCCTGCGTGCGGTCCCGGACACCCAGCTTGGCCAGCACGTTGCCGACGTGCGTCTTGACCGTCTCCACCCCGACCACCAGGTGCGCGGCGATCTCCGGGTTGGACCGGCCGGTGGTCATCAGCCGCAGCACCTCGGCCTCCCGCTCGGTGAGCCGGGCGGCACGCAGTCGGTCGCCACCCGCCGGCCCGTACGCCCCGACAAGCTGGCGGATCGCGGCCGGGAAGAGCAGCGACTCGCCCGCCGCGACGACCCGGACCGCCTCGACCACCTCCGCCGGCCGGGCCCGTTTGAGCAGGAAGCCGGAGGCGCCGGCGCGCAGCGCCTCGTAGACGTACTCGTCGTTGGCGAACGTGGTGACCACCAGCACCCGGGGCGGGTCGGCGGAGGTGGCCAGCAGGTGCCGGGTGGCCTGAATGCCGTCGATGCCGGGCATCCGCACGTCCATCAGCACCACGTCCGGGCGGTGCCGGGCGACCAGGGGCGGCACCTCGGCGCCGTCGGCGGCCTCGGCGAGCACCCGCAGATCGGGTTGGGCGTCGATGATGGCCCGCAGCCCGACCCGGATCAACTCGTCGTCGTCGACGATCAGCACACCGGTGGTCATCGCGCATCCTCGTAGGGCAGGCGGGCCCGGATCAGCCAGCGGTCGCCGTCCGGCCCCACGGTGAGTCGGCCGCCGAGCAGCAGCACCCGTTCCCGCATGCCGTCCAGACCCCGGCCGGACCGCCCCGTGTCGGCCCGGTCGGGGCGGCTCATCGTGTTGACCAGTTCCAGCTCCAGCGCGTCCGGCCGCAGGTCCAGGCGCAGTGTCACCGGCCCGTGGCCGTAGCGGGCGGCGTTGGTCAGTCCCTCCTGGACGATCCGGTAGCCCTCCCGGGAGACGATCGCGGGCAGTCGCGCCGGGTCGCCGACGCGCTGCGCGTGCACGGTCAGCCCGGCCGCTCGGGTGTCGGCGACCAGCCGGTCCAGGTCGGCGAGGGTACGTTGCGGCGCCGCCGACGGCCGGTCGCCGCCGGTCTCGCGGAGCAGCCCGAGCACGTGGTCCAGCTCGTCCATCGCGGTCCGCCCGGCCTCCTCGATGGCGGTGAGCGCCCGCCGGACGAACTCCGGATCGCTGTCGAGCACCTCCCGGGCCGCGCCGGCCTGGAGGGTGGCCACGGTCAGCGCGTGACCGACCGAGTCGTGCAGTTCCCGGGCCAGCCGGTTGCGTTCGGCCAGTCGGGTGGCCCGCGCCTCCAGCGCGGCGATCCGCTCGGCCTGCGCGGGGCCGAGCAGCACCGGCGCCATCGAGACGGCGAGCGCGCCGAGCCCGGCGACGGCGTAGCCGAGGCCGACCAGCAGGGCCACCCCGGTCAGCGTCAGCCAGCCGCTGTCCCGTCCGTCCAGCGGCCCGAACCGCTCCTGGCTGGTCAGCTCGGCGCCGACACCGAACTGCTGGGCGATGAACGCCAGCGCCATCGGCAGGGCGCTGAACAGCGCGATCATCACCAGGGCGCCGACGATGAGGTGCGTGGCGATCCAGAGCGCGCTGCGCAGGCGGCTCTCCCGGTCGCCGCGCCGCCCCGGCGCGGGGTCGGGCAGGTCGACGCCGAGCAGCGCCCGTACGGCGGCGATCTCCAGGGCCCGGCTGCCGTCCAGCAGCAGCGGCACCACGGCGATCAGCGCCGCGATCAGCAGGAGGGCGTAGACCAGCGGGCGGGGGATCGTCGAGTCGGTGAGCAGTTGCGCGAAGGTCACCGCGAGGACCCCGTACGGCAGCGCCAGCACACCACCGAGCAGCAGGAACACGCCGCGTCGCCAGGTGCTGCCGGCCACCAGCGGGGCCAGTGCCGCGCGGAAGGTCATGCGGTCATTCTGCTGCCGTCACCCCGAGGTGCGACTCCCCCGCACCGGGGAGATCTCAGCGGTGGTCGGCGACGTACCCCTGGGGGTCCTTGTCGCGGAACCGCAGGTCGCGGCCGTTCTTGTGCTCGCCGTAGAACATCAGCCAACGCTGGCCCAGCTCGGCGCGCAGTTCGAAGCTGGCGTGCCGGCGGAAGTCGGGCAGCGCCTCGTCCTCCTCCTCGGCGAGGTGTTCGCTGTTCTCCCGGCGGGCCGTGCCGACGGCCTCCCACCAGGGCTTCGAGCCGACCGGGTGCAGCTTGGACTCGGCGATGGCGTCCCGGATCTTGTTGTGGTCGCCGATCGCGTCGGCGGTCTCGTCCTCGCCGTCGTCACCGTGCTTGACCAGGTGCGGGTAGAGGATCGCCTCCTCCGCCTCGGCGTGGATGTCCAGGTGCAGGGCGAGTGCCTCCCAGATGGCCAGCAACTCCTGCTCGTCGCGGGCGTCGTCGAGGCGGGCGAAGCCGCGCCGGAAGGAGGCGTGGTCGTCCAGGATCAGTGCGGTGATGTCGTCCACTGTGCTCATTTCTCCGTCGGGCCGGCGATCCGGTTACGCAGCATCCGGGGCAGCGCGGCGAGCCCGGTGACCGGGCGGAACCGCTTGGCGGCCTCGGCCAGCGCCGCGTACTCGTCGTCGGTGAGGTCGAGGTCGGCCGCCGCGGCGTTGCGTTCCATCTGCTCCACGCCTGACGCGCCGGGAATGGCAAGCACGTTCGGGTGACGCAGGAGGTACGCCAGCGCGATCTGGCTGGGGGTGGCGTCGTGTGCCTCGGCGACCTGGCGCAGCGTGTCGATCAGGACGGCGCCCCGCTCCAGGTTCTCCGGCAGGAAGTACGGGTTGGCGCGGCGGACCGCGCCGGTCGGCGGGTTCTTCGCGTCGTACCGGCCGGACAGGAAGCCCTGCGCCAGCGGGCTGTACGCGATGACGACCCGGCCGGTCTGCCGCGCGTACGGCAGCAGGTCCTGCTCGGGCGCGCGGTCCAGCATGCTGTAGCGGACCTGGTTGCTGAGCACCCGCCGGCCGAGTGCGGCCTCGGCGACCTGCCAGCGGCGCAGCCCGTAGTTGCTCACCCCCACCTCACCGACCAGCCCGACGTCCTGCAGGGCCCGCATGCCGCGCATGGTGGTGTGGTCGGCGACCAGCGGGTTGGGCTGGTGCACCTGGTAGAGGTCGATGCTGGTGACGCCGAGGCGGGCCGCCGAGGCGACCGCCCGCTGCTGCACCACCGCGGCCACCGGCAGCACGGGAAAGATCTTGCTGGCGACCATGACTGTGGGCCGGTCGTCGCCGAGCGCCGCGCCGAGGATCCGCTCGCTGCGCCCGAACCCGTAGATCTCCGCGGTGTCGAAGACGGTCACGCCCAGCTCGACGGCCCGCCGGACGATCTGGGCGGCCCGCTGCTCGAAGTCGGGGCCGTAGCCCCACTCGCGGGAGCCGAACTGCCAGGTGCCGAGGCCGATCTTGGAGAGCGGTTTGGGGGTGTCGAGGGCGATGAACCGCATGGCCTCGAAACTACCCGGTTGTCCCGGTTTTCACGCCCGATCCCCGGCACCACCGGCCGGAGCTACGCTCATGATCGTGACCTACCTCGCCGCGGATGACCGCTACGACACCATGACCTACCGGCGCAGCGGACGCAGTGGCCTGCGGCTGCCCGTCGTCTCCCTCGGGCTCTGGCACAACTTCGGCCCGGACCGCCCGTATCAGCGGCAGCGCGACATCGTGCGACGCGCCTTCGACCTGGGTGTCACCCACTTCGACCTGGCCAACAACTACGGCCCGCCGCCCGGTTCGGCGGAGGAGAACTTCGGCCGGATGCTCGCCACCGACCTGAAGCCGTACCGGGACGAGCTGGTCATCTCCAGCAAGGCCGGCTACCTGATGTGGCCCGGCCCGTACGGCGAGTGGGGCTCGCGCAAGAACCTGATCTCGTCGCTGGACCAGTCGCTGGGCCGGATGGGCCTGGACTACGTCGACATCTTCTACTCGCACCGCTTCGACCCGGACACCCCCCTCGAAGAGACGATGGGTGCGTTGGACGCGATCGTCCGCTCCGGCAAGGCGCTCTACGTGGGCGTCTCGAACTACAACTCGGAGCAGACCGCTCGGGCCGCCGCGATCCTGCGCGAGCTGGGCACGCCGCTGCTGATCAACCAGCCGTCGTACTCGATGCTCAACCGCTGGACCGAGGCCGACCGCCTGCTCGACACGCTGGAGCAGGTCGGGGCCGGCTGCATCGCGTACAGCCCCCTCGCTCAGGGTCTGCTGACCGACCGCTACCTGGGTGGCATCCCGGCCGACTCGCGGGTGCGCACCAGCGTCTTCCTCAACGAGAGCGACCTCAGCGACGAGAAGATGGCCACCATCCGAGGGCTCGGCACGGTCGCCGAGCGGCGCGGCCAGTCCCTCGCGCAGCTCGCGCTGGCCTGGGCCCTGCGCGACCCGCGGATGACCAGCCTCATCATCGGCGCGAGCAGCGTCGAGCAGTTGGAGACCAACATCGCCGCCGTGGACAACCTCGACTTCACCGCCGAGGAGCTGGCCGAGATCGACCGGCTGCTGGGCTGAGCGCCGTCGGGTCGAGCGGCGGGCCGGATCACCAGATCCGGCGCCGCCCGGCCCGATGGTTGCGGACCTCGCACTGCCGTCCCACCGGTGCCGCCGCGCCGCGTCGTCGCCGGCCCAGACCGACCAGCGCCAGGACCAGCACGACGGCGGCACCGGCCAGCACCGGCCACCGCGCCCCGAGGTCGGTCACCGACGCCACCGGCACGCCCGGGTCGGCCGCCGCCGCCACCGCCGCCGGGTCGGTGGCGGCCGGCTGGCTGGCGGCGGTACGCGGAGCAGCCGGGGCCGCCTTCGTCGCACTCTTCGTCGCGCCGCTTCGCGCCGTGCGGAACACGACATCCGAGCAGGAGTAGTAGGTGTCCGGGGTGTTCGAGTTCTGCCAGATCGTGTAGATCAGGTGCCGGCCGCTGCGGTCCGCCGGCAGCCGGCCCGCCAGCTGGTACGCCCCGCCCCGCACCGGCGGGTCGGTCCGGGTCAGAAACGGACGCGACTCCAAATCCGACCAGGTCAGCGGCTTGCGGGGGTCGTAGTCGGGCTTGGTGACGTAGAGCCGGAAGGTGCCCCGGTGCTTCAGGGTCGTCCGGTATCGGAAGGTGAACGTCGCGCCCGTGGTCACCTCGGTGCTCGGCCAGTCGGTGCGGGGCAGGTCCAGTCCCCGGTACGCGGACAGCCCACCGCTGCACAGCTCACCGTCCGGGATCCGTTCCCGGTCCCGACCGTTGATGGCCGCGACGCGTACGTTGTCCCATTCCCGTACCGCCGCGCCCGCCGCCACCGCCGCCCGACAGGCCGCACTGGCGGCGTGCCGGCCCTCGGGCCCACAGGCCGCCGCCCGGCTGATCGGGTCGGTGGGGGCGCCGTGCGCCCAGGCGGGCGCCGCGCCCAGCGGTGCGGCCGCCACCGCGACCAGCACAGCGGCGAGCACTCGACGCACGCTCATGGCTTGACCTCCCGCGCAGTGGTACGGACGCGGGACGTCAAAGGTTCGACCGCCCGGGGCCCGGGAATCGCCCGGTGGGCCTCGGCGTTTCGATAGGCGGTACGGATTTCAGGCCAGACCCCCAGGCCGAGGAGGCAGACATGAAGGTACGTAGCTCGTTGCGTGCGCTGAAGCAGAAGCCGGGTTCGGTGGTGGTCCGTCGTCGCGGCCGGGTGGTCGTGGTGAACCGCGCGAACCCGCAGTGGAAGAGCCGTCAGGGCTGATAACAGACTTATCGGATATATCCGCCGGGGCGGATGCGGC
>NZ_JBFAPG010000138.1:0-12813 GCF_040675595.1 Micromonospora sp. NPDC049580 | reverse complement strand
GGCGGCGGCGACGCCTGGTCTGCCCCAGATCTGGGGCAGCTCTACAGGGCCAGGGAGTGGCAGGTGGCGCATCGTCGCCGCCTCAGCCCCGGGGCAGCTCTACGAAGGCCCTGGAGGTGGAGGGGCAGATGGCGCATCGTCGCCGCCCAATCCCGAGGCAGGGCAGCTCTCCGGAGGGCCCCGGAGTAGGAGGGGCAGACCAGACGTCGCCGCCGCCCCACTCGTGGGGCAGCTCTACAGGGGCCGGGGAGGGCAGTCGAGGTCAGCTCGACCTGAGCACATCGCCGATCCAGCCATAAAAAAGTCAGTCTTGACTGTTTGTTTCGGAGGCCGCAGGCTGTTGCCGTGTCCGCCGCATCGACGTCTGCCGCCGCGACGTCTGCCGCCGCGACGTCTGCCGCCGCGACGTCCGCTGCCGCGACGTCCGCCGGCGCGACGCGTGTTCCCCAGCAGGAGCGCAGTCGCGCCACCCAGGCCCGCCTGCTGGAGGCGACCGTCGACTGCCTCATCGATCATGGCTGGTCCGGCACCACGACCACCGTCGTGGCGGCGCGAGCAGGTGTCTCGCGGGGCGCGCAGCTGCACCACTACCCGACGAAGGCCGCGCTGGTCACGGCCGCCGTCGCCCATCTAGCCGAGCGCCGGGCCAACGAGCTGCGCACCGAGGCCGAGGCGTTGCCGGCCGGCCCGCAGCGGCTGGACCGGGTGATCGACCTGCTCGGGGTGGCCTTCACCGGGCCGCTCTTCGTCGCCGCGCTCGAACTGTGGGTGGCCGCCCGCACCGACCCGGAGCTCCGCGACGCCCTGGTCCCGTTGGAGGCGACGGTCGGCCGGGAGATGCACCGGCTCACCGTCGCCCTGCTCGGGGTCGACGAGCGTCGTCCCGGCGTCCGCGAAGCCGTGCAGGCCACCCTCGACCTGCTGCGCGGGCTCGGGGTGGCCAACCTGCTCAGCGACGACTCGGCCCGCCGTGCCGCCCTGCTCGTCACCTGGAAACGCCAGCTCGCCACCCTCCTCACGCCCTGACCCCGGCCACACCGGCCCCGCGCCGACCGGAGGCACCATGGTCGACCTCAGTGACCTGCTCGCGGATCTGGCCGACGAGTCCGCCGACCTGGACGCGCTGGTGGCTCCGCTGCCGGCGGCCGACTGGGCCCGCCCGACCCCGGCGGCCGGCTGGAGCATCGGGCACCAGATCGCCCACCTCGCCTGGACCGACCACGTGGCGCTGCTGGCCGCCACCGATACCGAGGCGTTCTACGCGACGGTGACCGGCGCTCCGGACGTGACGCGGCTGGTGGACGCCGGTGCCGATGGATTCCTCGCCCCGCCCGTCGACTTGCTCGCCCGCTGGCGCGCCGGGCGGGCGGCACTCGCCGACGCCCTGGCCGCCGTCCCGGCCGGCGAAAAGCTGCCCTGGTACGGCACCCGGATGTCGGCCACCTCGATGGCGACGGCCCGGATGATGGAGACCTGGGCACACGGCGAGGACGTGGCCGACGCCGTCGGTGTCGTCCGCCCCGACAGCGACCGGCTCCGGCACGTGGCGCACCTGGGCGTGCGTACTCTCGGGCACGGCTTCGCCGCCCACGGCCGGCCGGCACCGGCGGCGCCGGTCCGGGTCGAGCTGGTCGGGCCCGGCGGTGACATGTGGACCTGGGGTCCGGCGGACGCCGCCGACCGGCTGAGCGGCCCGGCCCGGGACTTCTGCCTCCTGGTCACCCAACGCCGCCACCGCGCGGACCTCGCCCTGGTGGCCACCGGCCCGATCGCCGACGAGTGGCTCGACGTGGCGCAGGCCTTCGCCGGGCCGCCGGGGGCCGGCCGGGCACCGGCCAGCGAAAACGGAGTACGGGCGTGATCCGCATCGGCAACGCCTCCGGCTTCTACGGCGACCGGTTCACCGCCTGGCGGGAGATGCTCGACGGCGGCGAACTGGACGTGCTGACCGGTGACTACCTGGCCGAGCTGACCATGCTGATCCTCGGTCGGGACCGGCTGCGCGACCCCGACCTCGGCTACGCGAAGACGTTCCTGCGCCAGCTGGAGACGTGCCTGGGCACAGCCCTCGACCGGGGGGTGCGGATCGTGACCAACGCCGGCGGGTTGAATCCGGCCGGCCTGGCCGCCGCCATCGAGGCGCTCGCCGGCCGTCTGGGCCTGTCGGCCCAGGTGGGGTACGTCGAGGGCGACGCGCTCCAGCGGCCCGACGCGCTCACCGCGAACGCCTACCTGGGCGCGTTCGGGATCGCCGCCTGCCTCGACGCCGGTGCCAACGTGGTGGTCACCGGCCGGGTCACCGACGCGTCATTGGTGGTCGGCCCGGCCATCGCCCGGTACGGGTGGGGCCGCGACGACCTCGACGAGCTGGCCGGGGCGACCGTCGCCGGGCACCTCCTGGAGTGCGGCGCGCAGGTCACCGGCGGCAACTTCAGCTTCTTCACCGAACTGCCCGACGGCGGCCACCGCCCCGGCTTCCCGATCGCCGAGGTGCACTCCGACGGCTCATCCGTGGTCACCAAGCATCCGGGCACCGGCGGCGCGGTCACCGTGGAGACCGTCACCGCCCAGCTGCTCTACGAGATCGGCGGGCCGGCCTACCTGGGGCCGGACGTGGTCACCCGGCTGGACTCCGTGACGCTGCGCCCCGACGGGCCGGACCGGGTCCGGGTCTCCGGCGTCCGGGGCACCCCGCCGCCGGCAACGCTCAAGGTGGGCGTCAACAACCTCGGCGGCTTCCGGAACTCGATGACGTTCGTCCTCTGTGGGCTGGACATCGAGGCGAAGGCGGCCCTGGTACGGGGGCAGATCGAGGAGGCGGTGGGCAAGGACGGGCTGGAAGTCACGCTGGCCCGCACCGACCACCCGGACGCCGCCGACACCGAGGTGGCCAGCGCCCTGCTGCACGTACACCTGCGCGACAGTGACAAGGCGCGGGCCGGGCGGGCCTTCTCAGCCGCCGCGGTGGAGCTGGCGCTGGCCTCCTACCCGGGCTGCACGCTGACCACCCTCCCGGGCGACGCGACACCGTACGGCGTCTTCACCGCCGACACCGTGCCGCAGGACGAGGTCGCGCACGTCGCGGTCCTGCCCGGCGGTGAGCGGGTGCCGATCGCCCCGCCGTTCCGCACCGTCCCCACCGCGGACGACGAGACCGTACCGGGCGGCGACGCGGCGGTCGACGGCCCGACCCGGCGCGGGGCGCTCGGCGAGCTGGTCGGCGCGCGCTCGGGCGACAAGGGCGGCGACGCCAACCTCGGTGTCTGGGCCCGCAGCGACGCCGGGTACGCGTGGCTGCGCGCCTGGTTGACCGTCGAGCGGCTGGCCGAGCTGCTGCCGGAGACGGCGTCGCTGTCGGTGCGGCGCTACGAGCTGCCGAACCTGCGCGCGGTCAACTTCGTGATCGAGGGCCTGCTCGGGGCCGGGGTCGCCGCGTCCACCCGGTTCGATCCGCAGGCCAAGGCGCTCGGTGAGCTGCTGCGCGCCCGGATCGTCGACCTGCCCGCCGATGTGCCGACGGGGATGGCGCGATGAGCATCGTGGACACCCCCGAACGGCGGCAGCTGCGCGAGTTGACCCGGGCCTTCGTGACCCGGGAGGTGCTGCCGCACCTGGACGACTGGGAGCGGGCCGGCGAGGTCCCCCGGGCCCTGCACGCGACCGCCGCGAAGCTCGGCCTGCTCGGCATCGGCTTTCCCGAGTCGGTGGGCGGTAGCGGCGGTGACCTGCTCGACTCGATCATCGTGACGGAGGAGCTGATCCGCTCGGGCGGCTCGTCCGGTCTGGTAGCGGCCCTGTTCACGCACGGCATCGCGTTGCCGCACATGGTCGCCGCGGCGGGCGCCCGCACCGGCGGGTCGCTGGGCGGCCGGCTCGGCGGCAGCCCGTCGCCCGCCGACGACGGCCTCATCGAGCGGTACGTCCGGCCCACCCTGGCCGGCACGATGATCGGCGCGCTGGCGATCACCGAGCCGGACGGCGGCTCCGACGTGGCCGGCATCCGCACCACCGCCCGCCGCGACGGCGACCACTACGTGGTGAACGGGTCGAAGACCTACATCACCAGCGGGCACCGGGCCGACTTCGTGACCACCGCGGTGTGCACCGATTTCCCCGGCAGCGGTGAACTGACCCTGCTCGTCATCGACAAGGGGTCGCCCGGGTTCACGGTGGGGCGCCGACTGGAGAAGCTGGGCTGGCACTGCTCGGACACGGCGGAGCTGTCCTTCGTCGACGTGCGGGTGCCGGTGGCCAACCGGATCGGCGCGGAGAACACCGGTTTCCTGGCGATCATGCAGCACTTCGCCGCCGAGCGACTGTCGCTGGCGACCCAGGCGTACGCGACCGCGCAGCGCTGCGTCGAGCTGGCGGTGCGCTGGTGCCGGGACCGGGAGACCTTCGGGCGTCCGCTGGCCAGCCGACAGCTGGTCCGGCACCGGCTGGCCGAGATGCACACCCGCGCCGAGGCGGCCCGGTCGTACGTGCACGAGGTGGCCATCCGGGTGGCTCGACCACTCCAGCTCGGCGCGTCTGACGCCGCGCCGCGACCTGGAGC
Source organism: Micromonospora sp. NPDC049580 (assembly GCF_040675595.1). Lineage (NCBI taxonomy): Bacteria > Bacillati > Actinomycetota > Actinomycetes > Micromonosporales > Micromonosporaceae > Micromonospora > Micromonospora sp. NPDC049580. The sequence continues at coordinate 8,258 of NZ_JBFAPG010000138.1, read as the reverse complement.
AGTCGCCGGCGAGCCGGTGGTGACCGAGGTGGCGATGGCCAAGAACGTCGCGGTGGCCGCCTGTGACCAGGTCGTCGACCAGGCGTTGCAACTGCACGGCGGCTTCGGCTACCTGCGCGACGCCGAGGTGGAGCGGCACTACCGCGATGCCCGGATCCTCGGCATCGGCGGCGGCACCACCGAGATCATGAACGAGATCATCGCGAAGGGCATGGGCCTATGACGATCCTGGACAGCGCGATCGATCCGGCCGCACCGGGGCACGTGGCGAACCGGGCGGCGTTGCTGGAGCGACTGGCCGAGTTGGACGCCGCGCTGGACCAGGCCCGGGCGGGCGGTGGCGAGAAGTACGTGTCCCGGCACCACAAGCGCGGCAAGCTGCTCCCGCGGGAGCGGATCGAGCTGCTGGTGGACGCCGACAGCCCGTTTCTGGAGTTGTCGCCGGTCGCCGCGTACGGCACGGATTTCCCGGTCGGGGCCAGCGTGGTCACCGGTATCGGCGTGGTCGAGGGCGTGGAGTGCCTGATCGTCGCCAACGACCCGACGGTACGCGGCGGCGCGGTCAACCCGTGGTCGCTCGCGAAGACCCGGCGGGCCGGTGAGATCGCCCTGGCCAACCAGCTGCCGATGGTCAATTTGGTCGAGTCGGCCGGGGCGGACCTGCCCACCCAGGCGGAGATCTTCATCCCGGGTGGTCGGGTGTTCCGGGACCTGACGCGGCTCTCGGCCGCGGGCATCCCCACGGTCAGCGTGGTCTTCGGCAACGCCACGGCCGGTGGCGCGTACGTGCCGGGGATGTCCGACCACGTGATCATGATTCGGGACCGGTCGCAGGTCTACCTGGCCGGGCCGCCGCTGGTGAAGATGGCGACCGGCGAGGTCACCGACGACGAGTCGCTGGGTGGCGCGGCGATGCACGCCGGCACGTCCGGGCTCGCCGACTACCTGGCCGCCGACGAGCGCGACGGCATCCGGCTGGCCCGGCAGTGCGTCCGCCGGCTCAACTGGCGCAAGCACGGCCCGTCGCCGCGCACGGCCGTGCCGCAGCCGCCGAAGTACGACCCGGAGGAGCTGCTCGGCATCGTCAGCTCCGATCTGAAGGTGCCGTTCGACCCGCGCGAGGTGCTGGCCCGGATCCTGGACGGCAGCGACTTCGACGAGTTCAAGCCGGCGTACGGAGACGCGCTGGTCACCGGCTGGGGCGAGCTGCACGGGTATCCGGTGGGGGTGCTGGCGAACGCCCGAGGGGTGCTGTTCAGCGCGGAGGCACAGAAGGCGGCCCAGTTCATCCAGCTCGCGAACGCCTCGGACACCCCGCTGATCTTCCTGCAGAACACCACCGGCTACATGGTCGGCACCGAGTACGAGCAGCGCGGCATCATCAAGCACGGCGCGTTGATGATCAACGCGGTGTCGAACTCGACGGTGCCGCACCTGACGGTGAACCTGGGCGCCTCGTACGGAGCCGGCAACTACGGCATGTGCGGGCGGGCGTACGAGCCGAGGTTCCTGTTCACCTGGCCGAACGCCAAGTCGGCGGTGATGGGCCCGGCGCAGCTTGCCGGGGTGCTGTCCATAGTGGCCCGGCAGGCCGCCGCCGCCCGGGGGCGCTCCTTCGACGAGGAGTCCGACGCGGCGATGCGGATGATGGTCGAGCAGCAGATCGAGTCGCAGTCCGGCGCGCTCTTCCTCTCCGGCCGGCTCTACGACGACGGGGTGATCGACCCCCGGGACACCCGCACCGTGCTGGGGCTCTGCCTCTCGGCGATCCACAACGGACCGGTGAAGGGCGCCGACGGTTTCGGCGTCTTCCGGATGTAGAGGGGCCACTCATGATCAACAGACTGCTCGTGGCCAACCGGGGCGAGATCGCCCGCCGGGTCTTCGCCAGCTGCCGCGCGATGGGTGTGCAGACCGTCGCCGTGCATTCCGACGCGGACGCCGACGCGCCGTTCGTCGCCGAGGCCGACCAGGCGGTGCGGTTGCCCGGAAACACGCCGGCCGAGACGTACCTGCGGGTGGACCTGATCCTGGACGCGGCCCGGCGCAGCGGCGCGGACGCCGTCCACCCCGGCTACGGCTTCCTCGCCGAGAACGCCGAATTCGCGGCGGCGGTGACCGACGCCGGGCTGACCTGGGTCGGGCCGCCGGCCAAGGTGATCGCCGCGATGGGCGACAAGCTGGCGGCGAAGGCGCTGCTCGCCGACGCGGGTGTGCCGATGCTGCCGAGCTGGACCGACGCCGACGAGGTCACGGGCTTCCCGGTGCTGGTGAAGGCGTCCGCGGGTGGTGGCGGGCGGGGCATGCGGATCGTCCGGGCCGCCGCCGAGCTGCCCGAGGCCGTGGCCTCCGCGCGCCGCGAGGCGGCTGCAGCGTTCGGCGACGGCACGGTCTTCATCGAGCGGTACGTCGAGCGCGGCCGGCACGTGGAAGTGCAGATCTTCGGCGACACCCACGGGACGGTGGCCGCCCTCGGTGTCCGGGAGTGCTCGATCCAGCGCCGGCACCAGAAGATCATCGAGGAGGCGCCCGGGGATCTCCCGCCGGGGCTGCGGGAGCGGCTGCACGAGACCGCCGTGGCTGCCGGACGGGCTGTCGACTACGTGGGGGCCGGCACGGTCGAGTTCCTGCTGGCACCGACCGGCGAATTCTTCTTCCTCGAAATGAACACCCGGCTCCAGGTGGAGCACCCGGTCACCGAGTTGATCACCCCGGTCGGGCTGGACCTGGTCCGGATGCAGTTGTTGGTGGCCGAGGGCGCCCCGCTGCCCGAGCACCACCACTACCCCGCCGCGCGCGGCTACGCGATCGAGGTACGGCTCTGCGCCGAGGAGCCGGCGCAGGGCTGGCGGCCCGCCACCGGCACCCTGCACCGCTTCGACGTGCCCGGCGTGGACCGCGAGTTCGGCTGGATCCAGCGGGCGGGCCTGCGGCTCGACTCCGGCGTCGTGGCGGGCTCGGTGGTGGGTGTGCACTACGACTCGCTGCTCGCCAAGCTGATCGCGGTGGCGCCGACCAGGTCGGAGGCGGCCCGCGCGCTGGCGGGCGGGCTGGCGCGGGCCGAGCTGCACGGGGTGGCGACCAACCGCGATCTGCTGGTTCGGGTGCTGCGCAGCCCGGAGTTCGCGGCCGGCGAGATCGACACCGGATTCCTGGACCGGCACCCGGAGGTCTTCGCGCCGCTGCTCCCCGCCGACCGACTCCCGGTCGCCGCGCTCGCGGCGGCGCTGGCCGGTGCCGCGCAGCGTCGGACGGACGCGCCCGTCCTCGCCGGACTTCCCTCGGGCTGGCGCAACGTGCCCGCGGTCCCCCAGACCACCCGCTTCGTCGGGTCGAACGGCGACAAGATCGAGATCCGCTACCGCCTGGACCGGACCGGCGCGCTCGCCGACTGGTCCAGCACGTTGCCAGCCGATGACTCCGCCGAGCGGCCGAAGGTCAGCGACGCCTCCGGATCGGCGAACGCGCCGACCGTGGCGCTGGTCGAGGCGACCCCCGACCGGGTGGTGCTCGACGTCGACGGGGTTCGGCAGGCGTACCGCGTACACCGGGTGGGGTCGGAGGTCTTCGTGGACGGCCCGGACGGGGCGGCGAGCCTCGTCGAGCTGCCGCGTCTCCCGCTGCCCACGGCGGCGGTGGCGGCCGGGTCGCTGCTCGCGCCGCTGCCCGGCGCGGTGACCCGGGTGCACGTCCAGGTCGGCCAGCGGGTCACGGCCGGCGATCCACTGCTCACGCTGGAAGCGATGAAGCTGGAACATCCCGTGCTGGCCCCGACCGACGGCGTGGTCACCGAGCTGCCGGTGCCGGCCGGCGGTCAGGTGCGCACCGGCACCGTCCTGGCCGTCATCGACGGCTCCCCCGCAAGCGGCGACCTGGAGCCGTCGAACCCCGAGGAGGACCCCCGATGACCTTCGACCTCACCCCCGAGCAGGACCAGCTGCGCGACGCCGTGCGGGCGCTGGGCCGCCGGTACGGCCACGGCTACTTCGTCGAGAAGGCGAAGGCCGGTGAGCACACCACCGAGTTGTGGGCCGAGGCTGGACGGCTCGGCTATCTGGGAGTCAACATCCCCACCGAGTACGGCGGCGGGGGCGGCGGCATCACCGAGCTGGCCATCGTCTGCGAGGAGCTGGCGGCGGCCGGCTGCCCGCTGCTGCTGCTGGTGGTCTCCCCCGCCATCGCGGCCACCGTCATCAACCGGCACGGCACCGAGGAGCAGCGCAAGCGGCACCTACCCGGCCTCGCCGACGGCTCGCAGAAGATCGTCTTCGCGATCACCGAGCCGGAGGCCGGCTCCAACTTCCACCGGCTCGGCACGGTGGCCCGCCGCGACGGCGACGACTGGCTGCTCAACGGCCGCAAGTGCTACATCTCCGGGGTCGACGAGGCCGGGCACGTCCTGGTGGTGGCCCGGACCGAGGATTCCTCCACCGGCAAGTTGAAGCCCGCGCTGTTCCTGGTGCCGACCGACGCGGCCGGGCTGACCCGGTCCAAGCTGGACATGGAGATCGTCTCTCCGGAGAACCAGTTCCTGCTCTACCTCGACGACGTGCGGGTGCCCGCCGACGCGCTGGTCGGCGAATCCCTGGACGCCGGCCTGCCCGCGCTCTTCGCCGGGCTCAACCCGGAGCGGATCACGGTCGCCGCGATGGGCGCCGGAACCGGCCGGTACGCCATCGAGCGGGCCAGCGAGTACACCGCCACCCGCAAGGTGTGGGGTGGCCGGAGCATCGGCTCGCACCAGGGGGTGTCGCATCCGCTCGCCCACGCGGCGGTGCAGGTGGAGCTGGCCCGGCTGATGATCCAGAAGGCCGCCACCCTGTACGACGCCGGCCGTGACCTGGAGGCCGGGGTGTCCGGCAACATGGCCAAGTACGCGGCCGGGGAGGCCGCCGCGCTCGCCGTGGACACCGCCGTGCAGGCCCTCGGCGGGGCGGGCATGACCACCGAGTACGGGGTGGCCACCCTGCTCGGCGCGGTCCGGGCCGGCCGGATCGCCCCGGTCAGCCGGGAGATGATCCTGAACTTCGTCGCCCAACACGTCCTCGGTCAGGAGAAGTCCTACTGAGCAGCGGTCAGCCGGGGGAGCGGCAGGCGGCGTCGATGCGGTGCACCGGGCGGACGCGGCGGCCCATCCCCTCCAGCAGCGAATCCTCGATGTGGAAGTCGTGGATCCGCAGCCGGTGCCGGGGCAGCTCCTCCTCGCTCGGGCAGAGCACCTGCGCGCGGACGAGGCCCACCGGCACGTACCGGACTCCACCCCGTTCCTGCAGGATCACCATGTTGACGTCGTCGGTGGTCACCACGTGCCCCCGTACGTCTTCGGTCGGGCCGTTCTCGGCGCCCACAGTGGTGACGGTGAGCGGGAGCACCGGTGTGCTGATCACCGGCAGCGCGGCCCAGACCAGCATGGCCAGCACTGCCACCTCGGTCAGCGACGCCAGCGGTCGGATCACCACGCCGGGTAGCGGCCCGGCGATGAAGAGCGCCAACACCGGCGGCACCACGAGAAGTGCCAGCACCAGCAGCTCACCCTGCCCACCCGCGTCCCGCAGCGTCGGCAGCAGCAGCCAGCCGTACCCGGCGAAGAGCGCGACGATCGCCGACAACCGGGGTACGACCCACTCGTGCAGCCGGTCGGGACGGAGCTGGAACGCGGCGGCGAACGCCGGCAGCAGCAGCGGCAGGTAGAGCAGCGGCCAGGTGAGCAGGGCGAGCAGGAAGCTCGCCAGCACGACCCAGGCCGGGGTGAGATCCGCCCAGCGGGCGAAGAGCGGGCGGCGGCGGGTGCCCGGCGGCAGTCGTTCCACGCTCACGGCCAGCACCGCGCCGAGCGCGAAGACGGCGACCAGTCCGGTGGAGAGCAGCCGGGCCGCCGTGGTCAGGAACCCGGCGAGCAGGTTGACCGGACCGACGTTGGCGACCAGCAGCAGCGTGGTCTGGAGTTCCCCACCCGCCTCCACGCCGAGCCGGAGCACCGAGAAGATCGCCGGTACGCCCACGACCGCCGTCCAGAACGACTGGCTGGCCCGCGCCCGCCGCTCCGCCGGTTCCCACCGCACCGGCACCTGCTCGACGTCGGCGACCGGCACGGCGGGTTCGGCCCGCGGCACCCCGGTCGGCCACCCAACGGCGTCCACCTCGACGTGGTCGGTCGGCACGGAAGGCCGGGGCGGCGGCACCCCGCCGCCGGCGCTCGCGTCACCGGTGGCGGTCGGCACCGTGCTCACCGCCGGGGCGCCTTGTCGTCGAAGTCGACCAGCTTCGGAACCTCAAGGGGTTGCGGCTGAGTCTTCTCGACGCGCAGCCACGGGCCCAGGGTCCGGTTGTACGCCGTCAGCCACGGGCTGGCCTGCCCGTTGCGGCCCTGCTGGTAGCTCTTCTGCAGGAAGAAGGCGACCAGGTCACGCAGCGCCGGATCGCCGATCGGCACGCCGATGCCCAACAGCTCGCTCGTGCCGAAGGGCAGGTCGACGATCTCGAACTCCTTCGGGTACGTGGCCAGGAAGCCCGCGAGGATCGTCTCGTCCGAGCTGACCACGTCGTACCGGCCGGCGCGGATGCCTGTCACGCAATCCCAGACGTCCTTCACCACCAACGCCTTGACCTGGCGCTTCTCCAGCTCACCCTCCGTGGTGGAACCGCCGGTGGTGCAGACCTTGTAGGCCGGGTCGCGCAGGTCCTCAATGGTGCGGATCTTGTCCTTCAGCCGGACCGGCACCAGCACCTCCTGGGTGGTGACGAAGTACGGGCCGGCGAAGCTGACCAGCTTCTTGCGCTCCTCGGTCATCGAGAAGCTGGACACCACCAGGTCGACGGTGCCGCCCTGCAGATACGGGATCCGGTCCTCGGTGGCCGCCGACACGAACTCCAACTGCTGGTCGCCCTCGTAACCGAGGGAGGCGGCGATGTACCTACCGATCTCGACGTCGAAGCCGACGTGCTGGCCGTTGCGGAGGTCGCCCATCAACGGCTCGTTGGTGGCGACACCGATGCGCAGCTTCGACTGCCCGTAGATGTGCGACTCGCGCAGCTTCTCCTGCACCGACGGCAGGTCCGGCTCCTTGCGGCTGTCGCAGCCGGCGGCGGCGGAGAGGGTGAGGGTCAGGGCAACCGCCAGCGTCGTCGCGACCGAGCGGAGCCGGGACTGGGAACTGTGGACGTTCATGGGCGACCTCGCTGACGGAGCAGCCTGCGGAACACCGAGAGTAGCGAGCTGGGTCCACTGCGTGTGCACCCCGACCGGTCGGGTCGGCTGGTCCGTTCGATCAACGCCGATCGGCGCGGCGGATCGCGTCTCCGGTTGACAGCGGGCCCGGTCAGGACATGCTGGAGGGGTGAATCGACTGTCCAGGATCGATGCGCGGATGGTGGCGGCGGTCGCGGCGCCCGGTGCCGTCGCGCTGCTGGCCCTGCTGGTCGTTCTGCGCCGGCAGGACTTTCTCGGTGTCGTTCTCGCACTGCTCTGCGTGCTGCTGGCCATGGTCACCGCGGTCGCCGTGTCCGCCGCCCGCCAGCGCGCCGAACCAGAGCCGGCGGACCAACCGCACGCCACCGCGCCGCCGGAGTTGATGCCGTACGGGATCGACGCGGACACGCTCGACGCCCTGGACAGCCGGGACGCGTTGCGTGCGGTGCGTGACCGGGGACGGGCGCGCGGCGGGTTCAGCGACCGGTGAGCGTGGGCGCGGTGAGCGCGTCGACGCCCCGCCCCGCCAGGCACCGGTAGATCCGGTCGACGTTGCCGTCCACCGGCGGCAACACCTCCAGGTGCCAGCCGACCGGCTCGGCGATCTTCGTGGTCAGTCGGAACGTCGTGGCGCTGCACACCTGCCGTACCGGCTCGGCGGCGATCACCTCGTCGTAGGCCGCGCCGACGAGCGGCACCGGCAGGATGCCCTCGGCGTACGTCTCCCAGGTGTGCCGGCCGTCGCAGGGGACCCGGGCCGCCTCGGCGCGGGCGCCGCGGATGCGCACCGGGCCGAAGCACTCCAGCTCGGGGAGGCAACGGGCACCGCTGGGCAGCGCGGTCGGTGCCCCGGCGCCGGACGCGCAGCCGGGCAGCGGCCCGGTCGCCGGTGCCGCGACCTGGGTCACCGACGGTGACGGGTCGGGCGGCGAACCACTGCTCGCCAGCCAGGCCCCGGTGGTGGCCGAGGCGGCGAGCGCCAGCACTCCGGCGCCGCCGAGGAACCAGCGCCGCCGCCGCGCCCCCCGGTCGAGGACTCCCGCCCCAGCGTCCCCGGCGGCCGGCGCTG
>NZ_JBFAPG010000137.1:0-12901 GCF_040675595.1 Micromonospora sp. NPDC049580 | reverse complement strand
TCCTGCCCCAGGTGGCGCAGGAGAGGCGACGGCGTCGGCGGGGCGGCCGCTGGTCGTCAGGCGGGCCGCGCCCCTCTGCGGAAGCCCAGGATCACGACCGCGCCCACCACCAGATGCATCAGGACAAGGGCGAACCTGGTGCCGGCCGAGGCGTCGACCAGGGACGCGGGCACGAGAGACAGCACGAGGACGGCCACCGCGATCCCCGTCCAGATCGTCGTGGCGCGAGCCGAGAGGCGTTCGAGCACCGCCAGGAGGCCCCAGCCGAGCAGCCCCGCGAGCGCGGACGTCACGAGCACGGCGAGCACCGTGACGTCCTGCGGACCGGAGCCCTGGTCGACGGTGAGCTGCGCGCCGGCGAGGGTCGCGATCGACCACACGGCCACGGCGGCGAGCACGGCGACCACGAGGGCGATGGACCGGTTCCGCACGCGCGAAGCGCCGTCGACGGCTCGGGGAGCAGAGGCTTCCGCAGACATCAGGGGTGACTCCTCAGTAGAGGGATACGGTGTCGAAATCGAACCGTACCAGAAGGTTTTGTTCTCAACTATCTCGTTCTCACCTTGTCCGATGTGGCGCGACAATGCTCCGCTACGAGATAGTTCGAATCACAAACTAGTTGTTAGGCTGCCGCCATGACCACCGGAACCTCGGGGCCCGATGCCGCAGCCCCCGACCTGATGTTTCTGATGTCCTGGGCCACCCACGCGCTGGCGCAGGAGCACGCCGCCGCGCTCTCCGGCCTGGGCATCTCGACGCGTGCCTACTGCGTGCTCGATCGCGGCCGCACCGGTGAGTACACCCAGAGTCAGCTCGGCGAGATGTGCGGCATCGACAAGACGACGATGGTGGTCACCCTCGACGAGCTGGAACGTGCCGGCCTGGTCGGGCGCCGCACATCGACTACCGACCGACGCGCCCGCATCGTCACCGTCACGCGCGACGGCGAGCGGCTGGTCGCCGAGGCGCGGCAGATCGTCACGCGGCTGCAGAGTGACATCCTCGCCACGGTCCCGGCGCGTGACCGCGCAATCTTCCTGGACGTGCTCGGTCGACTGGTGGACGGCCGGCTGTCGACCTTCGTACAGACCGAACGGCGCGCCCGCAGACGGTCCTCCCGGGCAGCCTGACCACCGCTGCGAGGACCCGCCGGCAACGGACAGCGGTCCGTCGTGGACGAGCCCGATTGGCACGCCGGCGCGACTAGACTCGCAGGCGGCGTCGAGCGGGGGAGCATGTCCAGGTGAGTTCGGACCAGCTCCTCGTCACGCTGGACCGCGACAGTTCGGTTCCGTTGCAGCAGCAGCTCTGCGACCAGATCAGTGGGTCCGTGCGGGCCGGCCGGCTGCGCCCGGGCGACGCGGTGCCGCCCAGCCGCGAGCTGGCGCACCAGCTCGGGGTCTCCCGGACGGTGGTGACCCGGGCGTACGAGCTGCTGCGGGCCAACGGGGTGCTCACCTCACGGCGCGGTTCCGGCACGCGGGTCAGCGCCGCCCTGACCGACACGCCGCCACCCGCCCCCCGCGCCGCCCGCGCGCACCTGCGACCCGAACCCCCACTTCCCACCGACGCCGGCAGTCCGCTGTGGAAGCCGTGGGAACCGGCGCCGATGCACCGGCCGGACGGGACGTACGACTTCCGGCACGGCACCCCGGCGCTGGCCAGCTTCCCGGTGACCCGGTGGCGGCAGTCGCTCGCCGACGCGGTGAGCCGGGCCGACGCGGTGGCCCTGGGCTACGGCCCGGCCGAGGGCGCGCTGTCGTTGCGTGCCCAGATCACCGCCCTGCTGCGGCGCAGTCGTGCGCTGGACGCCACCCGCGAGAACACGGTGGTGACCAGCGGCGCCACCCAGGCCATGGACATCCTGGTCCGGCTGCTCGTCGGCCCCGACGACGTGGTGATCATCGAGGACCCGAGCCACACCGTGCTGCGGCAGATCTTCGGCTATTCGCGGGCCGCGGTGGTGCCGGTCGGTGTCGACGAGGAGGGCCTGCGGGTCGACGAGATCGAGTGCCAGGTCCGCGCGCACGGCCTCGACCCGGCCCGGGTACGCCTGGTCTACGTCACTCCGTCGCACCAGTTCCCCACCGGGTTCATCATGTCCGAGCGGCGGCGACGAGCGCTGCTGCGCTGGGCCCGCGAACACGGGGCCACGGTGCTGGAGGACGACTACCACAACGAGTTCACCTTCGCCGAGGAGCGGTTGCCGTCGCTGGCCGCCGACCCGCAGGACGCCGACGTGGTCTACGTCGGCAGCTTCAGCAAGACCCTCTTCCCCTCGCTGCGCATCGGGTACGCGGTGTTGCCGCCACATCTCGTCCGGTCGTTCCTGGGCGTCAAGTGGATCACCGACCGGCTGACCCCGACGCTTACCCAGGAGGCGCTGGCCGAGTTCATCTCCTCCGGCGCGTACGCCCGGCACATCGGCCGGATGGACCGCCTCTACCGGCAGCGGCGCGCCCGGCTGCTGGAGGCGCTGTACGAACACTTCGGCGCGGGGGTGCGGATCTCCGGCACGGCGGCCGGGCTGCACGTGCTGGTGACCCTGGGCGGCGCGCCCGACGTCGGCGAGGCCGAGATCGTGCGCGCCGCCGCCGCGCGAGGCGTACGGGTCTACCCGGCCTCGGGCTACTTCGTCACCCGCCCGCCGACCGAGCCGACCTTCCTGATCGGGTACGCGGCGCTGCCCACCGCAAAGATCACCGAGGGAGTGGCGCTGCTGGCCGCCGCGGTGCGGGACGTGACGGCTCGGTGAAGCGGGGCCGGTGAAAGCGCGCGCTCTGGGCGTACGGGACGGTGCAGTCGAAGACCGCCTTCGCCGTGCGCCCGTCGGCCGACAGCGACGGGGAGTAGCCGGTGTGCTGGCTCGGGTCGAGCGGAAAGCCCTCCCGGTCCGGCAGCACGAGCAGGTCCTGGTCGGCCTGGAAGCGGGTGACCATCGCCCACCACAGGTCCTGATCGGACTCGATGTCGACGTCCTCGCCCACGCACAGCACCAGCTTGGCCATCCGGAACTGCTCCAGCACCGCCTCGGCGGCGGCGCGTACCGCGGCGTCGTCGGACGGGCCGCGCTTGGCCGGCCACTGGAGCACCACCATGAGCTGACCGCCGCCCGCCGTGTGACAGTGCGCCGCCAGGGCCGGCGTCCCCCGGCGGCGCAGCAGGTCCAGCACCGCGGCCTCCATCCCGAAGCCGAGCAGCACCGACTGCTCGTGCCCGGGCCCGGAGACCGCCTGCAGGATCGGGCTCTCCCGGGCGGTGATCGCGGTGACCTGGATCAGCGGCAACGAGGGATGCGCCCGACCCTGGTAGCCGAGGAACTCCGGCGTGGCCACCGTGCCGTGCGCGCTCTCCGGCACCCGGTCGGCCAGCAACTCGCCCTCGATGACGTACTCGGCGTGCGCGATGAACTCGGCGTCCACCGTGGCGCAGGGCAGCAGCTCCACCGGCTGACCGGCGAGCGCGCCGGCCACCGCCAGCTCGTCGAGGTCCGGCGGGACCAGCGAGGTCGGGCAGCAGGAGGACAGCAGCACCGCCGGGCTCAGCCCGAGGTGGATCGCGATCGGCAACGGACGCCCCCGGCGCAGGGCGGCCTGGTGCGCGAGCTCCAGGTCCCGTCCGGGGACCATCCAGATGGTCAGCGTGTCGGGCCCCTGCACGCACATCCGGTGCACGGACAGGTTGCGGACCCCGGTGTCCGGGTCGGTGGCGAGCACCGCGCCGAGGGTCAGGTACGGCCCGGCGTCCTCGTCGGTGAGGACCGGCACCGGCAGCGCGGTCAGATCCAACGGCAGCGTCTCGCGCGGCCAGCGGGACGCGTCGGGGGCGGGCACCGGCGGACGGGGGGCGGCCACCGCGGCGAGCAGCCGGTGCGGCAGCTCGGCCGGCGTGCAGCCGAGCAGACCGGAGGCACGCCGGCGGGTGCCGTAGAGGCCCATCAGCACCGCCCGGGTCGGGCCGTGATCGGGGCGTACCCGGTCGAAGAGCACCGCCGGGCCGGCGCCGGTGGGCGGGGCGGCGGGCGCACCCGCCCAGCGGGCGTAGTGGGCGGAGACGCCGTAGCGGGCGGGCAGCTCCGTGGCGACGCGGACCAGCTCGCCCGGGAGCGGGTCGAGGCTGGCCAGGGCGTGCCGCAGGTCGACGGGCGGGCGGTGGCTCATCACTCCTCCGCCAGTGACGCGGTGGCACGGCGGGCTGCCAGCATGTCGAGCTGCATCCGGGTCAGCTCGTCGATGAGCGCACGGTAGGTGCCGACCGCGACCTCGGGCGGCATGCCGTGCTGGGCGGCCAGGTCGTGCACCCGGCCGAGCACCTGCCGTACCCGGTCGGGTGATCGGACGGTCGCCTCGTCCGTCTTGTGCGCGGTCAGCTCCTGCACCACCCGGGTACGCTCCGCCAGCAGGGCGATGATCCGCTGGTCGAGCGCGTCGATGGCGACCCGCAGCTCGGCGATCCGCGCCGGGCCGTCGGCGCCGCCGACCGGCGGGGAGCCGGCCGGCGGCGCGATCCGGTGCTGATCGCTCACGGCTGCGGGACCTGGTCGATCACGAAGACGACGGTGGGCTCGGCGTCGCTGCCCTGGGACCGGTGCTCCTCGTCGTCGGGGATGACGAAGCCCATGCCGGGGCGGCACGGCACCGACCGGTCCCGGAAGTGGATGGTGAACTCGCCCTGCAGGACGTAGCCGGTGTGCCCGCGCAGGCACCAGTGGTGCTCGTCGAAGCCCGGCGGCAGCTCCAGCAGGCGCAGACGCTGACCCCCGACGTACGAGATCTTGACGCGCCCCTCGGCTCCCGGCTTGTCCCACCTCTCCCACTCGGTGGCCGGGAAGTCGATGCCGACCGGCGCGGCGACCTGCTCAGTGGACATTCTCGATATCTCCTCTGGTTGGGGCGGTTTCGGTACGGCGGGGTCGCGGAACACGCTCGTTGCGGTCACGGCGCGGGAGGACCGGACCGCCGTCGACCCGCTGGTGCCGCTTGAGCAGCTGCACCATGTCGAGCATCCGGTGCACCATCCGCTCCAGCGCGTCGACGCCCTCGACGTCGGTCAGGCCGGGAGCGCCGGTGGTGTTGCGCAGTAGGACGGGGAAGCCGCTGCCCACCAGAATCATCCGGTTGAGCAGCAGGTTGTTGACGATCTGGTTGTGCACCGAGGAGTCGCTGTACCGGCGCCCGGTGACGATGATGCCGCCGACCTTGTCGGCCAGCGGCCGGGTGAAACGCAAATAGCCGACGCCCGCCCGCTCGATGAAGACCTGCATGAGGTGGGCGAGGCCGAAGCCGTGCACCGGGGCCGCGTAGATCAGCCCGTCGGCGCTGGCCATCTGCTCCACCAGGGCGGGGACGTCGTCGTCCACCTGGCAGGGCAGGGTACGGCTGTTGCAGTCGCCGCACGGGCTGCACGGCGAGATGCGGTGCTCGCGTAGCGCGATGGTGCGCAGGATCGCGCCCCGCTCGGCGATCAGCTTGCCCGCGTACGCGATGGCGTGGTCGGTGTTGCCACCGGCCCGTTCCGATCCGTTGATGGCGAGGATGGTCGCTGCTTCGCTGTGCAATGGCACCCCCGGTGCTCGTCGCGAAGGGTGGACGCCGCAGGGGCGCCCACCCCCTTGCGAGGTCAGTCCGTCAGTTTCCCGGCGAAGTAGTCGATGTAGGCCTGCATGTCGAAGTGGCCGTGCCCCGAGAGGGAGAAGACGATGGCCTTCGACTCGCCCGTCTCCCGGCAGCGCAGCGCCTCGTCCACCGCCACCCGGACCGCGTGGGTGGACTCCGGGGCCGGCACGATCCCCTCGCTGCGGGCGAACAGCACGCCCGCCTCGAAGCAGGCGGTCTGCGGCACCGCCCGCGCCTCGATCAGGTCGATGTCCCGCAGCGCGCTGACGATCGGCGCCATGCCGTGGTAGCGCAGCCCACCGGCGTGGATCGCCGGCGGGTGGAAGTCGTGGCCCAGGGTGTGCATCTTGGCCAGCGGGGTGAGCCCGGCGGTGTCGCCGAAGTCGTAGTCGTAGCTGCCCTGGGTCAGCGACGGGCAGGAGGCCGGCTCCGCCGCGACGAACCGCACCGTCGGGCCGCCCCCCAACTGGCGGCGCAGGAACGGCAGCGCCAGCCCGGCGAAGTTGGAGCCGCCGCCGGCCGCGCCGACCACGATGTCCGGGTAGTCGTCGGCCATCGCGAGCTGGAGCAGCGCCTCCTGCCCGATGATCGTCTGGTGCATCAGCACCAGGTTGAGCACCGAACCGAGGGCGTACTTGGCGGCGCCGCCGCTGGACATCGCCGCCTCCACCGCCTCGGAGATGGCCAGGCCGAGGCTGCCGGTGGAGTCCGGGTCGGCGGCGAGGGCCGCCCGGCCCGCCCCGGTACGGTCGCTCGGGCTCGCGGTGACCGACGCGCCGAACGTCTCCATCAACCCCCGCCGGTACGGCTTCTGGTCGTAGCTGATCCGCACCATGAAGACCTCGCAGTCGAGGCCGAAGTACGCGCAGGCCATCGAGAGCGAGCTGCCCCACTGGCCGGCGCCGGTCTCGGTGGTCAGCCGCTGCACGCCGTCGAGCTTGCTGTAGTACGCCTGCGGCACGGCGGTGTTCGGCTTGTGGCTGCCGGCCGGGCTGACCCCCTCGTACTTGAAGTAGATCCGGGCCGGCGTGTCGAGGGCCTGCTCCAGGCGACGGGCGCGTACGAGCGGGCTGGGCCGCCACTGCCGGTAGATGTCGAGCACCGGCCCGGGGATGTCCACGTCCCGCTCGGTGGTGAACTCCTGCTCGATCATGCCGGTGGCGAAGAGCGGTTCGAGATCCGCCGCGGTGATGGGCTCCCGGGTGCCGGGGTGCAGCATCGGGGGCAGTCCCTTGGGCAGGTCGGGAACCACGTTGTACCAGGTCGTCGGGATGTCACTCTCGGGCAGCACGAACTTCGTCGCGGTCATGGCCTCTTCCGATGCGGGGTGGGGTGTCAGGGACTGGCGGTGGCCGGTTCGGCGAGTGCCGGCACGGGCCGGACGGCCGGTCGGATCCGCAGCGCTGCGAACGCGACCATGCCGACCACCGGGGTCAGCAGGAGCAGCAGGAGAACGGGACGGTGTCCCTGGGTCTGCCAGACGAAGCCGAGACCCATCGGCACGACCAACCGGGCGGAGCTGAGCACGAAGGCGTTCAGGGCCATGAAGCCGCTGACCCGGTGCTCCGCCACGTGGTCGGCGATGTAGGTGGGCACCACCACCGACGCGATGATCTCGCCGAGGGTCCAGACCACAGTGGAGAGCAGCACGGCGGGCAGCGAGAACGCGAACACCAGGACGGCCATCCCGGTCGACCAGAGCAGGCCCGCCACGATCAGCAGGACCCGGGTCGAGTACGCCTTGATCCGCTTCTCGATCAGCAGGCTCGCGCTGACCACGACGACGCTGTTGATGGTGTAGACCGCCCCGACCAGCGCCACCGACGAGTGCAGCACTGTGGTGACCGCGAGGGGCAGCGTGTATTCCAGACCGATCAGCGGCGCGACGTAGCAGAACGAGACGAGCACCAGCACCGCCACGTCGAGGTCGCGCAGCAGCCCGGCCCGTCCGGTGCTCGCGGTCGACGACGCCGTCTGGGCACGCCGGGTGTCCGCCGGCACGAAGAGCCAGATGGTCGCCGCCGCGAGCAGGCCGAGCAGGATGTTCCCGGCGAACATCAGCTGGTACGAGAAGGCCGCCGCGAACCCGCCGAGCAGCGGGCCGACCCCCATGCCGAGGTTGTTGGCGAGGTAGCTGACCGTGTACGCGAAGGGCCGCTCACCGGGCTCGGTCAGGTCGGCGATCAGCGTGTTCGCCGCCGGCGCGAACATCCCCATCCCGACCAGCGCGACGAAGAGCAGCACCGCGTACGTCCAGGTGGGACCGTTGACCAGGGCGAGGCCCAGGTAACCGGCCGCGTTGAGCAGCAGGCTCGACACCAGCGCGGCGCGTCGGCCGGCCCGGGCGCAGACCGGGCCGCTGAGCAGGCTACCGGCGAGCAGGCCGGTGCTGCCGACGGAGATCAGCACGCCCGCCTCGCCGGTGCTGAGGTGCCGGCTCTGCACGAGGTAGACCGCGAGCAGCGGGAACACGAACATGCCGGCCCGGTTGATGAAGGAGGCGTAGACCAGCATCCGCAGCGGGCGCGGCAGGGCCCGGAACCGGGTCAGCCACATGACGGCTCCCCCACCGGCTCGGTGCGCACCTCGAAGGAGTCCCGGATGACCTTGAACCGGGCACGGACGTCGTCGAAGTCCCGGCCCTCGCAGACGTACCAGCCGAGCACGTCGTTGGAGGCGGTCGGCACGGCGAGCACGTCCCCGACGGTCTTCCACACGTCCGCGTCGCGCACCGCGTCCAGCGCCCGCAGCTCGTCGACCGTGGTGATCGCGGTGATCCGGCCGTACCGGTCGGAGCAGAGGTATTCGGTGCCGATCTCCGGGCCGAGGGTGGCCGCCGGCACGTGCTCCGGGTCCAGTTCCAGGCGGCACCACTCCCCCGCCAGGTTGATCCCCCGGCCGGCCTGGATGGCGGGGACGATCGAGCCGCCGCCGGCCCGTGCGGCCGCCTCGCCGAAGACGACCTCGCCGTCGTCGCGGAGGAAGAACTCCACGTGCGCCACGCCGGTACGCATCCCGAAGCCGCGCAGCACGGTGGCGCTGGCGGCCAGGATGCGCCGCTCCGCAGGGGTCAGATCGTGCTTGCGGGAGACCGTGCCGCCGGGCTCGTCGCGGAACTCCAGGACCGAGTACGTGTAGCGGGAGAGCTGCTCGAAGACCACCTCGCCGTCGCGCAGCAGCGAGTCGACGTGGTACTCGGCGCCCCGGACGTACTCCTCCACCCGGTAGTCGTGCCGGTCGTCGGCGATCAGCGGCCACACCCGGGCCAGGTCCTCGGTGGAGTCCACCCGGTGGGTGTCGCCGCAGGCCCAGCCGGCGTACGGCTTGATCACCACCGGCCAGCCCGCCTCGGCGGCGAACTCGGCGACCGCCCCCACCGTCTCCGGGCGGCACGAACGGGCCACCGGCACGCCCAGCTCGGTGGCCCGGCGGTGCATCACGTTCTTGTCCCGGAAGGTCAGGGCCTCCTCCGGGTCGAGCCCGTCGATGCCGTGGTCGCGCCGGCAGTACGCGGCGGTCAGCACGTCACCCTCGAAGAGCGGGAAGATGCGCCGCACCGGGTGCGTGGCGAGGATCGTCGCGACGACCGAGCGGACGGCCTCGGTGTCGTCGAGGTCGGCGTGGTAGCAGGGCAGGCCGGCGGCTTCGGCGGCCGGCTGCCCGGTCGGCAGCAGCGCCACGGTGGTCACGCCCAGCTCGGCGGCGGCGGCGACCACGCTGCGGAACTGGGCCGCGTACCGGCCGGCCGCCGGCCGGTAGATCACCAGGATCGCGCGGTTCACGGACGACTCCCCTGGTGGTTGCCGGCGGAGCTGAGCGGGCCTGCGGTACGCAGGACGGCGCTTGTCGTTCCTGCGTCGAGCACCGCCTCCTGCCGCGGGGCGTCGGACAGGTCGTCGAGGGCGGCGGTCAGCCGGGCCAGCGCGTCCACCACCTCCGCCCGGCCGCCGGGGTGGGCCGACTCGACGGTGAGCAGCAGCCGGTGCCGGCCCAGGTCGGTGCGGACCAGGTGTCCCTGCCGCCAGTTCCAGCGCCGGGAGTGGGCCCGCCCGTCGGCGTCGGCGTAGACGACCTCGCCCGGTTCGGGTCGCTCCGGCGCGTCGGGCACGCCAAGGGGCAGGAACGTCTCGGTGCCGTCGGCCGGTCGGACGACGAGGTCGGTGATGCCGTCGACCGCGCACGAGGCCACCGGCAGCGCCGCGCCGAGCGAGACGGCGTTGCAGAGGTCGACCAGGGCGTTGATCCGGGGCAGCCGGTCGCCCTTGGCGACCCTTCGGGCGATCGACTCGGCGGCGCAGGGGAACCGGTTCGGGTTCACTCCCACCGCCCGGTACGCCTCCCGCCACGCGGCGATGCCCGGCAACTCGGCCACCCCCGCCTTGTCCAGGTCGGCCGCGTGCAGCGCGTCCTCGGCGGCGGTCAGCAACGCCGTCACGCGGGGAGGCGCCGGGGCGACCTCGATCGCCGGCAGGGCGAGCACGCCGAGGACGTAGTCCGGCACTGCGGTCAGCACCCGGTCGTCGATGCGGACGGTGAGGGTGTCCGCACCGTCGCTGAGCTGGGTCATCGTGATCCTCGTGAGGTTCGGGTCCGATTGTCGGTCCGACCGTACGCAGCGCGACGACCACCGGGTGTGGCCAATCCGGGGTGATCCGGTGTGGCCAATCGGGCGGTCGGTGGCCGGTCGTCGCGACTGCCGGCACGGGTCCGCGCGCCGAGCAGCGTGGTGCCCACCGCCAGGACGCAGAGCGCGGCGCCGACCGGCCCGAGCAGGTCGAGGGCGTCCGCGCCGCCGTGGCGCAACAACCGGTTGCCGAGGAAGCCGCCGAGGGCGATGCCCACGAACGTGGCCGAGGAGTTGAGGGACAGCAGCAGCGGCCCGGAGGTCGGCGCGATCGTGAAGAGCCGGTGCTGCTGGGCCGGCTGCGTGGCCATCGCGGTGACGCCCCAGGCCGCCATGGCCAGCGCGGCCGGAAGCAGCGCCTGCCGGGTCAGCGGCAGCGTGACCAGCACCAGGGCGAGCCCGGTGATCGAGACCACCAGGACCGGCAGGCCACCGAAGCGGTCGGTGGCCCGCCCGCCGAGCACCGTCCCGGCGACCGCCGGCACACCGAAGATCAGCAGCAGCACCGCGAGCAGGGTGCCGTCGCCGTCGGTGGCCGGCGCGAGCAGCGCCCCGACGTACGTCAGGGCGAGGTAGCCGCCGGTCATGAAGAGCGCGGTGGTGAGCACCGCCAACCCGACGCGGCTCTCGCGCACCGGGGCGAGCCGGGCTGCCAGCGATGGGCCGGGCGGCAGCGCCAGCCTCGGCAGGCCGACCAGCACCGCCACCGCGCAGGCGGCGCCGAGGGCGGCGAGCAGCCAGAAGGTGGCCCGCCACTGCAGGTCGGCGGCGAGCCAGGTGCCGAACGGCACCCCGGCCACGGTGGCCGCGGAGAGGCCGCCGAGCACCACGGCCATGGCCCGGCCACGCCGCTCGGGCGGGGCCAGCGCGGCCGCCGACGCGGTGGCGGCGGGGACGTAGAGCGCGGCGCTGACCGCCGTGAGGACCCGGGCCAGCAGCAGCAGCGGCAGGTCGGGGGCGAGCGCCGAGGCGACGTTGCCCAGGGTGAACCCGACCAGCGAGATCACCAGCACGGTACGCCGCTCCAGCCGGCCGGCCAGCGCGCCGAGCACCGGGGCGGCGACGGCGTACGCGAGGGCGAAAACCGTGCTCACCCACCCGGCCGAGGCGACGCTCACCCGCAGCGTGCGGGCCACCTCGGGGAGCACCCCCGCGACGACGAAGGTGTCGGTGCCGATGGCGAACGCCCCGACGGCGAGCAGCGGGACGACCGGCACGGACCGCCGCATCACGCCACTCCCGCCGGCTGCCCGGCGCGGTAGCGGGCGGCGTCCCCGGCGACCACCCGGCCGCCCAGCAGCACCAGCTCGATCGCCTCCGGCCGGCCCAGCACCGTGATGTCCTCGGCCGGGTCGCCGTCGGTGACGACCAGGTCGGCCAGCCGGCCCGGCTGCACCGTGCCCGCGTCGTCGCCGCGCCCGGCCAGCCGCGCGCCGTTGGCCGTGGCCCAGGTCAGCACCACCGGCGCGGGAATGCCGGCCATGGTCACGTACGTCTCCAGCTCCTCGGCGTACCGGCCGTGCGGGGTCCAGGCGAACCCGAAGTCGTCGCCGGCCACGATGGGGATGCCCATCTGCACCATCAGCGGCAGGATGCGCAGGGTGTTCTCCACCTCGGCCTGGAACTCGAGCGTCTCCAGGTACTCCGGGGTCTTGCCGTGTCGCGTGCCGGTGGTGAGCAGCCGGTACGGCTGGTGCAGGCTCGGCACCACGAAGATGCCCCGCTCGGCGATCGCCTCCAGGGCCGCGTCGTCGGCGTACGTGGCGTGGTCGATCACGTCGACCCCGGCGGCGATGGCGTTGCGGATGCCGCCCAGCCCGCGCGAGTGCGCCCGGATGCGGACCCCCCGCTCGTGCGCCGCCCGCGCCGCGATCACCAGCTCCTCGGCGGTGAACAGCAGCTCGTGGGAGCGGCCGTTGGGGAACGTGTCGTCCCCGGTGGAGAAGACCTTGATGATCTCCGCGCCCTGGTTGACCTCCGTGTCGACGTACTCGATCAACTCTTCCGGGGTGTCGGCCAGCCGCATGAGGTCGCTCGGGATGCGCTGCTTGACCGCCGGGTTGCGGCGCTCCGGCGGACCGGACACCATCAGGTCCCGGCTGCACGGGGTGATGCGCGGGCCGGGCAGCTGGCCGGCGTCGATCGCCCGGCGCAGCGCCATGTCGATGCCGGCCACCGAGCCGGCGCCGACGAAGGCGGTGTAGCCCAGCCGCAGCATCGCCGCCGCGTTGGCGGCGGCGCCGAGGGTCACCTCCGGGATGCTGTACTTGAACAGCATCTCCCGACCGTCGAGCACGTTCAGGTACGCGATGTGGGTGTGGCCGAGCGTCATGCCCGGCATGACCGTCCGGCCGTCGAGGTCCAGGACGTCGATGTCCGGGTCGTGCAGGGGCGCCTGCGCCTCGGGTAGCACGGCCACGATGCGCTCGCCGTCGAGCAGCACGCTGTGGCGCGGTCGGGAGGGCACCCCCAGTCCTTCCTGGACGGTGGCGCGGTGCAGCAGCATTCGTCGGGACACGAGGCGTCTCTCCGGTTCTCTCGGTGTCTGGTCTCAGCGGCGGCCGAACAGGGTCCACACGATCTCGGCGCCCGGACGGCGGGCCACCCACCGCAGGCCGTGGCCGTCGACCCCGGGCGCGTTGGTCACGGCGACGCCGGCGGC
>NZ_JBFAPG010000136.1:0-12923 GCF_040675595.1 Micromonospora sp. NPDC049580 | reverse complement strand
GCGGGCCTGGCCCGGCCCGCCCGACGATCAACGGATCTCGGTGGTGTCCTCGGGGCGCGACTGGCCGCGCGGCGGGGCGGACCACGGCGATTCGCCGCCCACCCGGCGGGGCAGCGGCTCGGTCGGCGTCGGATCGGCCGGGTAACCCAGGGTCAGCGGGGCGGTGTCGCGCTCCGCGGGCTCGGGCGACGGCCAGTCGGTGAGGGTGAAGTCGTCGCCGCGCGGGCCGTCCGCCGGCGCCGGCGTCAGGGCCGGCGCGGTGGCGGCCTGCGGCCACTGCCGCCAGCGTTGACCGCTGAACGTCGCCATGAGCAGCAGCAGGCCGAGCAGGAAGAGCGTGCCGTTCTGCACCGGCAGCGCCAGCGGCAGCGGGTCACCGAACACCTTCCACCCCTGCGGGATCGCGTCGCGCACCTCGAACGGCGCCACGAACATCCCGACGTACGGGGTGACCAGCAGCAGCCCGGCCACCAGCGGGCCCGCCGGTGAGAAGCGCAGTGTGCCGAGCAGCCCGAGCAGGACACCGCCGACACCGAGGTACACGGCCGGCTCGATCAGGTTGGCGGTGTTGAAGGTGCCGATCTCCACCCAGCGGTCGACCGTCCGGCTCGACCCGTCCTGCCCGAGTGTGACAAGCGCCCACGTGATGGGTGCCACCACCAACCCGGCGAGGAAGCTCCAGAGATGTCGCATCCGCGCACCGTACCGTTTCCGGCATGACCGAGCACCTCTCCGCCGCTCCGACCGGCAAGCCGACGTCGTACTCGCGCGTCACCCTCAGCAAGATCATGACTGCGGTGGACGTGAACCTCTACGGAACCGTCCACGGCGGGGTCCTGATGAAGTTCGTCGACGACGTGGCGGGCGCCGCCGCCGCCCGGCACAGCGGCGGGACGGCGGTCACCGCGGCGATCGACGAGATCGTCTTCTCCGAGGCCGTGCGGGTCGGTGACCTGGTGCACGCGCACGCCCAGGTGAACTGGACCGGGCAGACGTCGATGGAGGTGGGCGTGCGGGTGGTCGCCGAGCGGTGGGACTCGGCCGAGGACGCGCCGGTGCGGGTGGCCACGGCGTACCTGGTCTTCGTCGGGGTGGACGTCGGCGGTGCGCCGCGCATGGTCCGTCCGGTGCTGCCGGAGACGCCGGAGGACGAGCGCCGGTACCGGGAGGCCGAGATCCGGCGTGCACACCGCCTGGCCCGCCGCCGGGCCATCCAGGCGCACCGGGCGGGCTGAACCACATGGGTGGGTGGGCTGGAGTGTGGGCCGGGCACGCGTCGATCGGCGTACCCGGTGCGCAGAATGGCGCTTCGAGGTAGGGCAAGATGGCGCCACGGCCCATTCACAGTGTCGTGCGGGGCCAGGGGAGGGTGGAGCAGTGGGTGACGTGCTGTGGACGCCGCAGGCGGACGTGCTGGAGCGGTCCCGGATCGGCGACTACCTGCGCTGGCTGCGGGAGCACCGCGGGCTGGACTTCGCCGACTACGACGCGCTGTGGCGGTGGTCGGTCACCGACCTGGACGCGTTCTGGCGCTCGATCTGGGACCACTTCGAGGTGATCGCGCACACCCCGCCGACCGCCACCCTGGCCGAGCGGGGGATGCCCGGGGCCCGCTGGTTCCCGGGCGCCACCCTCAACTACGCCGAGAACGTGCTGCGGATGCCGGGCCGCGCCGACGACGACCCCGTGGTCATCGCGCACGGCCAGACCCGGGGGCCGGTCACCCTCACCGCCGGGGAGCTGCGCGAGCAGGTCCGCCGGGTGTCTGCCGGTCTGCGCCGCCTCGGCGTCACCGCCGGGGACCGGGTGGCGGCGTACGCCCCCAACATTCCCGAGACGTACGTCCTGCTGCTGGCCACCGCCAGCCTGGGGGCCATCTTCTCGTCCTGCGCGCCGGAGTTCGGCACGCGCAGCGTCACCGACCGGTGGCAGCAGATCGAGCCGACCGTGCTGGTCGCCGTGGACGGCTACCGCTACGGCGACAAGCCGGTGGACCGCCGCGCCGAGGTCGCCGCGATCCGGGCGGCCCTGCCGTCGCTGCGCCACACCGTGAGCATCGGCTACCTCGACCCGACGGGCTCCGCGCCCGAGGGCGCGCTGAGCTGGGCGGAGCTGGCCGCGCCCACCGACGAGCCGTCGACGTTCACGCCGGTGCCGTTCGACCACCCGCTGTACGTGCTCTACTCCTCGGGCACCACCGGCCTGCCGAAGCCGATCGTGCACGGCCACGGCGGCATCCTGCTGGAACACCTGAAGATGCTCGCCCTGCACCACGACCTCGGCCCGGCCGACCGCTTCTTCTGGTTCACCACCACCGGCTGGATGATGTGGAACTTCCTGGTCTCCGGGCCGGCGGTGGGCGCGGCCATCGTGCTGTTCGACGGCAACCCGGGGGTCCGGGCGGAGCCCGGCCAGCCGGCCGAGCCCGACCTCGGCGCGCTGTGGCGGCTGGCGGCCGAGACCAACACCACGTACTTCGGCACCTCGGCGCCGTTCCTGCTGGCCTGCCGCAAGGCCGGCCTGGTGCCCCGCGAGGTCGCCGACCTGTCCGCGCTGCGCGGTGTCGGTTCCACCGGTGCGCCGCTGCCCGCCGAGGGCTTTCATTGGGTGTACGACACCGTCGGCGACCAGGTGCAGCTCCAGTCGCTGTCGGGCGGCACCGACGTGTGCACGGGCTTCGTCGGCGGGGTGCCGCTGCTGCCGGTGTACGCCGGTGAGATCGCCTGCCGCGCGCTGGGCGCCAAGGTGGAGGCCCGCTCGGCCGACGGCACCCCGGTGATCGGCGAGCTGGGCGAGCTGGTGATCACCGAGCCGATGCCGAGCATGCCGGTGGGCTTCTGGAACGACCCGGACGGCACCCGCTACGCCGAGGCGTACTTCTCCGTCTACCCGGGCGTGTGGCGGCACGGTGACTGGATCACCATCAACTCCCGGGGCGGCTGCGTGATCACCGGGCGCTCCGACGCCACCCTCAACCGGGGCGGGGTGCGGCTCGGCACCGCCGAGTTCTACTCGGTGGTCGAGGGCCTCGACGAGGTCGTCGACTCGGTGGTGGTGCACCTGGAGGACGACGAGGGCGGCGCCGGTGAACTGCTGCTCTTCGTGGTGCTGGCCGACGGGCTGACGCTGGACGACGCGCTGCGGAAGAAGATCTGCCGCGAGCTGCGGACCGCCCTCTCACCCCGGCACGTGCCCGACGAGATCCACCAGGTACGCGCCGTGCCCCGCACCCTCTCGGCGAAGAAGCTGGAGGTGCCGGTCAAGAAGATCCTCACCGGCACCCCGGTCGACCAGGCCGCGGCCAAGGGCGCGCTGGTGAACCCGGAGTCGCTTACCGCGTTCGCCGCCCTGGCCCAACGCCGCCCTGCGAACAGGACGCCCGCCTGACAGTTGGCCGCGTGGCGACTCGTCTCCGCCCCGTCGGAGCGCATGGTGGTGACTGGGGTGTGCCCCGGCATACGCGTCCTTTGCTCTGCTTACGCGGACGCAACAGTCCGGGCCGCTTTCTGTTGCGCCGGTTGAAGCAGAGCAAAGGACGGACGCGTACCCACCGGCCCTTGGCCGTGCCGGGCGCCCACCCGGGGATCCCCGTGGTGCCGCGCTGCCGCGCCACCGGGGCGCCGGCGGGTGGGTCACGGGAGAGCGTGCGTGACCTTCTCCGTGGTCAGGCGGGTGGGGAGGTTGGCCGGGGCCGGGTTGGCGCACAGGACGACTGTGGCGGCCCGGGTCAGCGGGGCCAGGAGCCAGTCGACCGGATCCGGGTAGCGGCTGGCGTCGACCAGGACACGTGCCCCACGCTCGATGCCCAGCTCGTCGGCGCGGGCCTCGGCGCGGGCCAGCAGGTGCGCGTCGGCGGGGCCGGGACCGGACTGCGGGGTGAAGTGGTCGCCGTGCCCGCGTATCTCGACCACGTAGTCGGCGAAGCCGGGCGGCACCTGCCGCAGCGGGACGGCGAGCGGGGCGAGGCCCAGGGCGTACCGCTCGTCGGCGGGCCAGGACTGTGCTTCGTCGAGCCGGTCGGCGGCGGCGAAGAGAACGTCCACCGCGCCCGGGGTGTCGGCGACGGTCACCTTGGCTGACCAGCAGCCCAGCAGGACGGCGGCGGTCTGCCAGTGCGGGGGGAGCAGCACGCCGGCCGCTGTGCCCGGCGCGAGGCCGACCTCGTCGACGAGGAGGTTGGCGGTCTTCGACACCCAGTTCGCCAGGGTCGCGCCGGAGAGTTCGGTGCGGTCGCCGGTGGAGTCGTCGTACCAGGTCAGCAGCGGTCGGGTCGGGTCGGTCGCGATCGCGTCGGCGAACACCCGGGCAATGTTGTCGGCCATCGGCGCGAACGATACGCCTCCGCCGCCCGTACTCGATGACGATGACAAGTCGGCGTACCGTCGGGTCGCAGTCAGCGTCGGCCCCGTACTCCGGCGTAGGCTTTACCCCGGAGTGTTGTTCCCCACAGACCCACCCTCAAGGAGTCGCCCCGTGACCGCCGGTCGCCCGCCCCGCGTGCTCATCGACGCCACGAGTGTCCCCGCCGACCGTGGTGGCGTCGGTCGATACGTCGACGGTCTGCTCGGTGCCCTCGGCAAGGTGTGCGGGTCGGGGGTGGAGTTGGCCGTGGTGAGCCTCCGCACCGACCTGGAGCGTTACACCCGGATGCTGCCCGGCGCGGAGATCATCCCCGCTCCGGCCGCCGTGGCGCACCGCCCGGCCCGGCTCGCCTGGGAGCAGACCGGCCTGCCGCTGCTCGCACAGCAGGTCGGCGCGCACGTGCTGCACTCGCCCTTCTACACCTGCCCGCTGCGGGCCGGGTGCCCCGTCACGGTCACCGTGCACGACGCGACGTTCTTCACCGAGCCGGAGCACTACGACAAGTCCCGCCGCACGTTCTTCCGCAGCGCCATCAAGACCTCGATGCGCCGCGCCAACCGGGTGATCGTGCCCAGCAAGGCCACCCGGGACGAGCTGATCCGGCTGCTCGACGCCGACCCGACCCGTATCGACGTGGCCTACCACGGTGTCGACCACGACGCCTTCCACGCGCCCAGCGAGGAGGAGAAGGCCCGCGTGCGCGCCCGGCTGGGGCTGGGCAACAGCACGTACGTGGCCTTCCTCGGCGCCAAGGAGCCGCGCAAGAACGTGCCCAACCTGATCCGCGGCTGGGCCCGCGCGGTGGCCGACCGGGTCGACCCGCCGGCCCTGGTGATCGCCGGTGGGCAGGGGCACGACGACGACATCGACCGGGCGGTGGCCGAGGTCCCGTCCCACCTGCGGCTGCTGCGCCCCGGCTACCTGCGCTACGCCGACCTGCCCGGCTTCCTCGGTGGCGCGCTGGTCGCGGCATACCCGTCGTACGGCGAGGGGTTCGGCCTGCCGATCCTGGAGGCGATGGCGTGCGCCGCCCCGGTGCTGACCACCCCCCGGCTCTCGCTGCCGGAGGTGGGCGGCGACGCCGTCGCGTACACCTCGGAGGACCCGGGCCAGATCGCCACCGACCTGGCTGCCCTGCTCGACGACGAGCAGCGCCGGTTGTCGCTGGCGAAGGCGGGCTTCGACCGGGCCAAGGAGTTCACCTGGGAGTCCAGCGCCGAGGTGCACATCGCCGCCTGGAGTCGCGCCCGGTCGTAACCCTTCGGGCCTCTCGTGGTGACCCGTGCCACTGCGGGCGGATGCGTCGGGCATGATGTGCGGATGCTTTATGCGGTCATCCCGGCAGGTGGCAGCGGCACAAGGTTGTGGCCGTTGTCCCGCGCCGGCCACCCCAAGTTCCTCCACCCGCTGACCGGTACCAGCGCCTCGCTGCTCCAGGCGACCGTGGAGCGGCTCGCGCCGCTGACCACACCGGATCGGACCCTCGTGGTCACCGGCGCCGCGCACGTCGCGGCGGTCGCCCGGCAGCTGACCGGGCTGCCGGAGGAGAACATCCTGGTCGAGCCGTCCCCCCGGGATTCCTGCGCGGCGATCGCGCTGGCCGCGGCGGTGATCGCGCAGCGTGACCCGGACGCGGTCATGGGGAGCTTCGCGGCCGACCACCTGATCCGCGACCCGGACAGCTGGGTGCGCACGGTGCGGGAGGCGGTCCGGGGGGCCGAGCAGGGCATGCTGATGACGGTCGGGATCACCCCGACCCGGCCGGAGACCGGCTACGGCTACCTGGAGACCGGCGGCGAGACCGAGGGCACGCCGTGGCGCCAGGTGGCCGAGTTCAAGGAGAAGCCGGCCGCCGAGGTCGCCGAGGCGTACGTCCGCTCGGGCCGGCACCTGTGGAACGCGAGCATGTTCGTCTGGCGGGTGGACGTGTTCCTCGCCGAGTTGGCCCGCCAGCAGCCGGCGCTGCACGCGGGGGTCACCGCGATCGCCGCCGCCTGGGGCACCCCTGAGCAGGACGACGTGCTCGGCACGGTCTGGCCGACGCTGCCGAAGATCTCCGTCGACTACGCGGTGATGGAGGGCGCGGCCACCGCGGGTCGGGTCGCCACGGTGCCGGGCGATTTCGGCTGGAACGACGTCGGCGACTTCCACACCCTGGGTGATGTGCTGCCCGCCGACGACGCGGGCAACGTGGTGCTCGGCACCGACGCCAAGCCGGGCGTGCTCCTGCGGGACACCGCCAATCTGGTGGTGGTGCCGCAGTCGGGCCGGTTGGTGGCGGTCCTCGGTGTGCGCGACCTGATCGTGGTGGACACTCCGGACGCGGTGCTGGTCTGCCCGCGTGAGCGGGCCCAGGACGTCAAGCTCCTCGTCGACGAGCTGAAGGAGCGGGGCGAAGAGGGCTACGTCTGAGGGCCGCGAGGGCCGGCTCGACCAGTTGCGCCGTCCCGCCGGCCAGCGGCTCGGGCAGCCGATCGGGCGGGAACCATCCCAGCTCCTCGGCCTCGTCGCTGACCTGCTCGACGGCGCCGGGCGGGGCGACCACGGCGAACCGGACGTCGTAGTGGCGCGACCCGCCCTGGCAGAGCACCTCGTGCACGTCGATGTCGATCGGCACCGGATCGATGCGCAGGCCGTCGATGCCGGACTCCTCGGTGGCCTCGCGCAGCGCGGCCCCGACCAGGGTCTGGTCGACCGGTTCGCAGTGCCCGCCGAGCTGCACCCAGCGGCCGAACTTGGCGTGCAGGCAGAGCAGCACCCGTGCGCCGGTCGGGTCCAGCACCAGCGCGCTCGCGGTGACATGGCCGGGGCGGTGCTGCCGGCTCATCGCGACCGGGCCGGCGGCGAGCAGCGCGAGGGTCCGGTCCCGCGCGTCGGCCGCCGCCGGGCTGGTCGGCTGCCAGCCCTGCAGCAGCGCGACGGCGTCGGCGTGCAGCGTCGCGTACGACGCGGGATCGGTGGGGTCGACGGCGGGTCCGGTGAGCGCGGTGTCAGGCACCCCGTCACTGTACGAGCGTGCCCTCCGTACGCTGGCGCGGTGACCCTGCGACTCGTCGAATTCGTGGTGGCCGGCAACGAGGCAAGCGATCTGCTGCCGGTGCGATCGTCCGCGCTGCTGCAGTCGTACGGTGCTCGGCGGGGTTTCTGGACGGTGCTGGACGAGGGCCCGGTGGAGCGCTGCCTGGCCCTGCTGCTGGAGTTGGACGACGGTGAGTGGACGGCCCGGCACGTCACGGCGGACGCCGGGGTCGAGAACGGCCGGACCGAGGACGGTGAGGCGCTCGCCCACCACGACGGCTGGGTGTACGTCTTCGGCTCCCACTTCGGCTCGAAGGCGGGCCCGCTGCGCCCCCGTCGGGCGTTCGTGGCCCGGTTCCGCGAGGACGACGCGGCGGCCGGCCCGCTGCCGGTGCACGTGGTGCGCAACCGGTTCCGGCTGCACCGCGCGGTGAACGACGCCCTCGCCGCGTCCCCGCTGACCCTGCTGCCGCCGGGGAAGCGGGTGCGCGACCGGTTCATCGTGGAGACGCTGACCCGGGGGACCAGTCGGGCGAAGAGTTGGGTGAGTCGGCTGGCCCCGGACGACCTACCGTTGAACGTGGAGGCGGCGGCCTTCACCCCGGCCGGCACGGTGCTGCTCGGGTTGCGTTTTCCGGTCACCGGGGCCGGCGAGCCGATCCTGGTGGAGGTGTCCGGGGTGCCGGGCATGTTCGCCGCGGAGCCGGTGTGGCCCCGGGCGCTGGGGGCGTACGCGGTGACCGGGGTGACCCCGCCGGGCGAGCTGACCGGCTTCCGGGCGATCGCGCCGACGCCGGACGGCGGGTACGCGGCAGTGATCGGCTCGATCGACGCGCTGGGCAAGGGATCGGTGCTGCTCGACGACCATCCGGGCGGGGGCGCGGTCACGTCCCGGCACGTGCGGTTCCGGTTCCCGGCGGGGCGGACGGGCGACTCGTGCCGACTGGTCGGGGAGCCGGTGGCCGACCTGGCGCCGTTTCACCACGTCGAGGGGCTGGCCGAGCTGGACGGACGGCCGTTCTACGTCACGGACGAGGACCATCGGGTCGCGCTCTGGGTCGGCTGAGCGGGGCAGGCGTTTCCGCAGCGATGGGATGACCGGACGGCACCTCTGCGGAGCAAGGGCCGCAGACCCTCGTGGTGCCGCCCGATCACCGGTCCCTCCCCGGTCCCCGGTGCCCCGGCGCCGGTTACGTCCATGACGTGTCGGTGCCGTGCTCGGGCACTGGAAGCATGCCTAACTGGCCCCGGGGACGTCGAGGTTTTTCAGCCCAGGCTTAAAGATGGAGATAACTGCCGGCCGGGTAGAGTCGAACGGTCGCCCGGCATCCCTCTGCCGGCGACACGGGAGCGCTCCATGCTGAAGATCCACTTTTCCGGCGAGGACATTCTCCGGACCCGGGTGGCGCCGGCGGCCGACCCGGTCTGGGAGCTGGTCCTCAGCCTGCACGTGTTGCAGGGCCGCAACCGCGATCCGTTGACGTCGACCTGGCGGCGCACCGTGACTCGCGGTCTGCGCCAGGACGCCGCCTCCGACCAGCTCCGACTGCTCTTCGCCCTGAACCCGCCGCGCGGCTACTTCCCCGACTTCCTCACCCCGTACGCCAGCGTCGAGGGTTTCGAGGCGGGGCTGGAAGCGGTTCGCAGCACGCCGACCCAGCTGCTCCAGCGGGATCTGAACCTGCTGGCCGCCGAGAACCAACTGCCGGCCTCCGCCACCGCGCTGGCCCGCGGTGACGGGGCGATGCTGCGCCACCTCGCGGAGTCCATGGAGCAGTACCGGTCGCTCGCGATCGGCCCGTACTGGAGCCGGATCCAGTCGGCGGTGGCGGCGGACCGCACCCTCCGCGCGCGGGCCCTGCTCGACGGCGGCGTCGAAGGGCTGTTGGCCAGCCTTCGCCCGCGCATGCGCTGGGACAGCGGGGTGCTGGAGGTGCGCGACTACCCGCACAGCCGGGAGCTGCACCTGGACGGTCGAGGGCTGCTGTTGGTGCCGTCGTTCTTCTGCGCGGGCACCCCGGTCGCCCTGCTCGACCCGGCGCTGCCGCCGGTGCTGGTCTATCCGGTGGACCGGCTGGGCGGGATCGCCGCGACCGACGGCGACGCGTTGGCCGCGTCGAGCGCCGGCCGCGACTCGCTGGCCGCGCTGCTCGGCCGGACCAGGGCGGCGGTGCTGGAGGCCAGCCACGACGGCTGCACCACGGGCGAGGTGGCCCGCCGGCTCAACATCTCACCGGCGGCGGCCAGCCAGCACGCCACCGTGCTGCGCAACGCCGGCCTGCTCGTCAGTCACCGCGACCGCAACACCGTGCTGCACACGCTGACCCCGCTGGGCCGGGCCGTCCTGGACGCGTGAGTCTGGCCCGGCCGTGGGGTCACAGGGCGAGTGCGGCGCTGGCCGGGCTGCCGGCCGGCGGAGGCAGCAGCGTCGACCGGACACCCTCGGCGGTCAGGGCGACGCGCAGCCGGTGCAGGTCGGCGCCGAATCGGACCAGGTCCATCGGGTCGACCGGCGCCGGCGCGGTGCCGAGCACCAGCGCGCTGGCGTCGGCCGGCCAGCCCGGCACCTCGGCGACCAGGCCGGCGCGTACCTCCGCCTCGTCGACCAGGGTGAAGACCGTGCCGGGGGTGACCACCTCGGTGACCGCGTCGAGCGCCCGTCGCACCGCGGCCGGGTCGGCCGGCTCGGGGCCGATCGCCTCGGCGAGGGTCGCGGCCTCGGCCAGCCCGGACGCCCGAGCCTCGGCGGTGCCCAGCGAGAACAGGTCCTGCGCGGCATCACGGATGAGCGCCCGCGCGCCGTCGGAGTCGTCCGCGCGGGTGGCCGCGAGGTAGCCGCGCACCACGGCCACGGGGACCTGGTCACACTTGCCCTTGATCAACTCACCGGCACCCGCCAGCTCGTCCACCACCGCCATCTGGGTCAGTTGCAGCTCGTTGCCGTACGGGTCCACCTCGCCCCGATGGTCGCGGATGGCCGGCATCCCGGCCACCCCGAGCGCCACGTCGGTCAGCCCGTTGCGCCAGGGCCGGCCCATGGTGTCGCTGATGATCACGGCGACATCCAGGTCGTACCGTTCCCGGAGCGCGGCGCGCAGCTCCCGGGCCGACGCGTCCGGATCCACCGGCAACAGCACCAGCCGGGTCTTGTCGACGTTCGACGCGTCGATCCCGGCGGAGGCCATCACGAAGCCGTGGTGGGTCTGCACGATCCGGGTCGGCCCCCGGCTGGCCACCACCCGGGCGGTCTCACCGGCCAGCACCTCCTCGCGCGCGGCGAGCCGCTCCGGCCCGTCCGCCGGGACGTCGACCAGCCGCCCCTCCGCCTTCGAGACGATCTTGCTGGTCACCACCAGCACGTCGCCGTCGCGCAGCCATGGCGCGGCGGTGGCGATCAGCGCCGCCAGGTCGTCACCCTCGGTCACATGGCCGATGCCCAGCACCGGCAGGATCTCCAGCCTCACGTCAACTCCACCGCGGCGCGGACCATCGCCGCCGTCGCCGCCTCGTCGGTCATCCGCAGCGGCATCGCGCGGACCGTCACCTCCGGCACCAGCGTGTCGGCGTCCTCCTCGTCCACCAGCCAGCCGTCCAGCAGCCCACCCGCCGCCCGAGGGCCGTAGAGCCGGCCCACCCCGGCCGCGCTGCACTCGACCCCGAGCACGGCGAGACAGCGGTCGGCCATTCCCCGGACCGGGGCGCCGCCGATGATCGGCGAGACACCCACCACCGGCGCCGGGCCGTCGGTCACCGCCTCGCGCATCCCCGGTACGGCCAGCACCGGCGCGATGCTCACCACCGGGTTGCTCGGCGCGATCAACACCAGGTCGGCCGCGCCGATCGCCTCCCGCACCCCGGGTGCCGGCGTCGCCGTCTCCGCGCCGACGAAGACGAAACGGTGGGTGGGGATGTCGGCCCGGTACCGCACCCACCACTCCTGGAAGTGGATCGCCCGCTGGCCCTCGTCACCGTCGACGACCGCGTGGGTCTCCAGCCGGTCGTCGGTCGCCGGCAGCAGGCGTACGCCGGGCTGCCACCGCGTCGACAACGCCTCGGTGACGGCGCTCAGCGGGTAGCCGCCGTTGAGCATGGTGCTGCGCACCAGGTGGGTGGCGATGTCCTTGTCGCCAAGGCCGAACCAGGTCGGCTCCGCCCCGTACGCGGCCAGCTCCTCCTTGACCGTCCAGCTCTCGCCGACCCGGCCCCAGCCCCGCTCGGGGTCGGCGCCGCCACCGAGGGTGTACATGACGCTGTCCAGGTCGGGACAGATCTTCAACCCGTGCAGCCACAGGTCGTCGCCGACGTTGACCACGGCGGTCACCTCGGCGCCGACCTCGCGGGCGTACGCCCGGACGCCGAGCAGGAACCGGGCGCCGCCGATGCCGCCGGCCAGAACCACGATGCGCATGTCGACCATCCTCGCGTACGCGACGCCTCCGGTCCGCCGGTGGCCGGGGAGACTAGGCTCACGTGCGCCCTGTCCGTCCATGCCCCGAGGGGGAGTTCGTGACCAGCCCCGCCGAGCCCGCGTCCGCCGACGCGACGCAGGCCCGCCAGCTGACCAAGCCACTGCGCGAACTGGGTGCGCTCGCCCTGCTCGGCGCCAACGCCGTGTTCCTCTTCGTGGGGCTGCTCCGGCTGCTCACCCCGAACGACTACCGCGGTTTCACCGACCGAGCGGGCGATCAGTTCTTCTCGTTCATCGGGGTGGAGTCGGTGGCGCTGCCGCTGCTGGCCGTCCTGCTGGCCACCCACGTCGCGCCGGTGCTGCCGAAGGCGAAGCTGATCACGCAGGTGGCGCTGGGTGAGTACGCGGTCAGCGCGGTGCTCGGCACCCTCACCATGCTGATCTGGACGGTGGGCCGCCTCGCCGAGGCCGAGATCCTCGACGCGTTGCTCGGCCTCCTCGCCCGGTTCGCCTGGCTGGTGATCTTCGCGGTGGCCGCCTGGGTGGTCTTCACGATCTGGCGGGCGTTCTACTACGTGCCCAAGCCGAAGCCGCAGCCGGGCGTCTACGGCCAGCCGCAGCCGGGTTGGCCGCAGCAGCAGGGCGGTTGGCCGGCGCCGGGTCAGCCCGGTGGCCAGCCGCAGGGCGGATGGCCCGCTCCCGGCCAGCCGGGCGGTTACCCGCAGGCCGGCCAGCCGGGCGGTTACCCGCCGGCGCAGTTCCCCGGCCAGTACGGCCAGCCGTCCCCGCCGTTCCAGGCCCCGCAGTCCGCGCCGCCGCACCCGCAGTCCGCCCCGCCGTTCCCGCAGTCCGCGCCCCCGGCCAACCCGGCCCCGCAGTCGGCGCCGCCCGCGCCGCCGTTCGGGCAGCCGCCGTCGGCCGACCCGACCCAGACGATCCCGCGCCAGTCCGCCGAGCCGGCCTCCGCCGACCCCACCCAGGCCATCCCGCGCCCGGCCGACCCCGACGCCGACCGCACCCAACACATCAACCCGGGCGAGCACCCCGACCAGCCCCGCTGAGCCGCCAGCCCTCCGGGCTGGTGATGTTCGGGTCCTCCTTTGCTCTGCTTCAACCGAGGCAACGCCCGGCGTCC